>CAYYCE010000222.1:0-5518 GCA_964469635.1 uncultured Kineosporiaceae bacterium | reverse complement strand
ATTGAGTGCCGCGCTCGCGAGCCACGTGGCGCCGCTGACGCCGTCGGCCGACGTACCCGCTCAATCGGTTCATGAGGATCTCCAGTGAAACAAATCGATTCCTATCGTTCACAGTGTTGTACTTCTGAGCCAGGTTGAACGGCGGGAGAGGCCGATACTTCGGGGTGTACCTCAGGTCATGCGCGGCGCCAAGCGCAGGGGCACCCGGTACTTCGGGCCCTACTCCCACGCCTGGGCGATCCGCGAGACGGTGGATCTGCTGCTGCGGGTCTTCCCGGTGCGCACGTGCAGCAACGGGGTGTTCAAACGGGCCGCCCAGGTCGGCCGGCCGTGCCTGCTCGGGTACATTGAAAAGTGCTCCGCGCCGTGTGTGGGCACCATCGATGCCGCCGGGCACCGCGCTCTGGCCGAGGACTTCTGCGACTTCATGTCCGGTCAGACCCAGCGCTTCCTCAAACGTCTCGAACGCGAGATGCACGAGGCCGCCGAGGCCCTCGAGTTCGAGCGTGCCGCCCGGTTGCGCGACGACGTGGCGGCGCTGCGACGGGCCCTGGAACGCAACACGGTGGTGCTGCCCGACGGCACCGACGCCGACGTCTTCGCCCTCTGCGAGGACGATCTCGAGGCCGCGGTCCAAGTGTTCCACGTCCGGGACGGCCGGGTCCGCGGCCAGCGGGGCTGGGTGGTCGAGAAGGTGGAGGACGTCACCACCGCCGACCTGGTGGAGCACCTGCTGCAGCAGGTGTACGGCGAGGTCGCCGAGCAGGCGGTCCCCCGGGAGGTGCTGGTCGCGACCGGGCCGACCCACCCCGACGAGCTCGAACAGTGGCTCGGCGGGCTCCGCGGGCACAAGGTCCGGATCCGGGTTCCCCGGCGGGGGGACAAACGGGCGCTGCTGCAGACGGTGGAGCGCAACGCGGCCGCCGCCCTGACCCTGCACAAGACGCGGCGGGCCGGCGATCTGACCACGAGAGGCGTTGCGCTGCAGGAGCTCCAGGATGCGCTCGAGCTACCCGAGGCGCCGCTGCGGATCGAGTGCTACGACGTCTCCACGATCGCCGGTCAGCACACCGTGGCCTCGATGGTGGTGTTCGAGGACGGCCTACCCCGCAAGTCCGAGTACCGCCGATTCACCATCCGCGACGGCGGCGACGACCTGAGCGCCGTCCACGAGGTCATCACCCGGCGGTTCCGGCGCTACCTCGACGAGCGTGGCCGGGTCGTCCAGACCGGGACCGCCGGGGGCGACCCCGAGGCCACCGCCGAGCGGCACCGGTTCGCCTACCCGCCCAACCTGGTGGTCGTCGACGGCGGCGCACCGCAGGTGGCCGCCGCCGCTAGGGCGCTGACCGAGCTCGGCGTGGACGACGTCGCGCTGTGCGGGCTCGCCAAGCGCCTCGAGGAGGTCTGGCTGCCCGAACAGGACCTGCCGGTGGTGCTGGCCCGCAGCAGCCAGGGCCTGTACCTGTTGCAGCGGTTGCGGGACGAGGCACACCGGTTCGCGATCACCCACCACCGGGCCCGGCGCAGCAGGGCCATGACCGTCAGCGAGCTGGACGCCGTCCCCGGCCTGGGGCCGAGGCGCACCAAGGCGTTGCTCGAGGCCTTCGGCTCGGTGAAGGCGCTGCGCGACGCGGATCTGGCCCGGATCGCCGAGGTGCCCGGGATCGGCCCGGGCGTGGCAGCATCGGTCGCGGCGGCTCTCGGGGCGGGACCGGCCGCCACGGCCCCGGGGGAGGCCACGGGGGAGGCGCCCGAGCAGCCGCCGGGCGACATGCCCTCGTTCGACGCCGCGACGGGAGAGGTCCTTGACTGACATCGCAGAGCTGCTGGTCATCACCGGCATGTCCGGGGCGGGCAGGTCCACGGCGGGCAAGGTGCTGGAGGACATCGGCTGGTATCTGGTCGACAACCTGCCCCCCGCGCTGATGTCCGAGCTGGTCGACCTGGTCTCCCGGACCGCGCCCGGCTTCACCCATCTCGCCGTCGCCGTCGACGTCCGGGGCAGGACCTTCTTCTCCGAGCTGTCGGAGGCGCTCGCCGAGCTCGAGCGACGGGGGACGGGACACCGGCTGCTGTTCCTCGACGCCCAGGACGACGCCCTGGTGCGCCGCTTCGAGTCGGTGCGTCGTCCGCACCCGCTGCAGGGCGAGGGCCGACTGCTCGACGGCATCCAGCAGGAGCGGGAGATGCTCCAGGAGCTGCGGCGCCGGGCGGACATCGTCATCGACACCTCGCACCTCACGGTCCACCAGCTGGCGACCGCGGTGACCCAGGCCTTCGGCGACGCCGGCACGCCGAACCTGCGAGTGACGGTGATGTCGTTCGGTTTCAAGTACGGCCTGCCCCTGGACGCCGACCAGGTCGCCGACGTCCGCTTCCTGCCCAACCCGTTCTGGATCCCCGAGTTGCGCCCGCGCACCGGGCTGGACCGCGAGGTGAGCGACTTCGTGCTCACCCGGGAGGGGGCGGAGGAGTTCGTGGCGGCCTACCTGAGGGCGCTCGAGCCGGTGCTGGCCGGCTACCTGCGCGAGAACAAGCGTTACGCCACGATCGCCGTGGGGTGCACCGGCGGCAAGCACCGGTCGGTCGCCGTCAGCGAGGAGCTGGTCCGCCGGCTGGTCGGGAAGGGAATCCACGCGGCCATCGTCCATCGCGACCTGGGGCGCGAGTGAGGACCCTCGCCTACCGTCCCCGGGCCGTGGTGGCGCTCGGTGGAGGGCATGGCCTCGCGTCGTCGCTGCAGGCGCTGCGTCATCTGACCGACCGGCTCACCGCCGTGGTCACGGTGGCCGACGACGGCGGCTCCTCGGGCCGGCTGCGCCGCGAGTTCGGCGTCCTGCCGCCCGGCGACCTGCGGATGGCGCTGTCGGCGCTGTGCGACGACGGCGAGTGGGGTCGGCTGTGGCGCGACGTGCTGCAGCACAGGTTCTCCAGCAACGGCCCGATGGACAACCACGCCCTGGGCAACCTCATCATCGTGGCCCTGTGGCAGCGGCTGGGGGACCCGGTCGCCGGACTCGACTGGGTGGCCCGGCTGCTCGGCGCGCGCGGCCGGGTGCTGCCGATGGCGGCGGTACCGCTCGACATCGAGGCCTCGGTGCGCGGTCTCGACGTGCGGGATCCCGAGCTGGTGCGCACCGTCCGGGGCCAGGTCGCCGTTGCCACGACCCCCGGCGACGTCCAGGAGGTGCACCTGGTCCCGGACCGGCCGCCGGCCTGCCCGGAGGCGGTCACCGCGATCCTGGAGGCCGACTGGGTCGTGCTCGGCCCCGGCTCGTGGTTCACCAGCGTGCTGCCGCACCTGATGGTGCCCGAGCTCGCGGCCGCGCTCGTCGAGACCGGCGCCCGACGGTGCCTGACCATGAACCTGAGCACCCAGGACGAGACCCAGGGCCTGACCGCGACCGAGCACCTGGAGGTACTCGCGGCCCACGCGCCGGGGTTGCGGATCCATGTCGTGCTCGCCGACCCCTCGGCGGTCGAGGACGCCGAGGCACTCGATACGGTGGCCCGGCGGCTGGGTGGCCGCCTGGTGATGCGCCAGGTGAGCCGCGGGGACGGCACTGCCCGGCATGACGCGCTGCGACTGGCGGCGGCGTACCGCGACGGGTTCGCGGGCGTGATGGGCGACGTGACGAAGGGGTTTGCGGGTGAGTGTGGTCCGAACGGCTGAGCCTCGGCCTCGGGGATTGGGAGTGTCCGTCGGGGCACCCCGGCCCAGGCGCGATGGCAGGATGTCCGCCATGGCTTTGACCGCCCTGGTGAAGGACGAGCTGAGCCGGCTCCCGGTGACCAAACCCTGCTGCCGCAAGGCGGAGGTGTCGGCCACGCTGCGGTTCGCCGGTGGGCTGCACATCGTCAGCGGGCGCATCGTGGTGGAGGCCGAGCTGGACACCGGCCATGCCGCCCGACGACTGCGCAAGGACATCGCGGAGGTCTACGGCCACTCCAGCGACGTGATCGTGCTCGCCCCGGGCGGGTTGCGTCGGGGCAG
This sequence comes from uncultured Kineosporiaceae bacterium, assembly GCA_964469635.1. Taxonomy (GTDB): domain Bacteria; phylum Actinomycetota; class Actinomycetes; order Actinomycetales; family Kineosporiaceae; genus JADJPO01. Next base: position 1,521 of record CAYYCE010000222.1, on the reverse strand, counting down.
CCGCTACGTGGTGCGGGTGGTGCGCGACGGTGAGTCGCTGGCCCGGCAGACCGGGCTGCTCGATTCCCGCGGCCGACCGGTCCGGGGCCTGCCACCACAGGTCGTCTCGGGAGCCACCTGCGACGCGGAGGCCGCCTGGCGCGGGGCGTTCCTGGCCCATGGCTCGCTCACCGAGCCCGGGCGCTCCTCGGCCCTCGAGATCACCTGTCCGGGTCCTGAGGCGGCGCTCGCGCTGGTCGGCGCGGCGCGACGGCTCGGGGTGCAGTCCAAGGCCCGGGAGGTGCGCGGCATCGACCGGGTGGTGATCCGCGACGGTGACACCATCGGGGCGATGCTCACCCGGCTCGGCGCCCACGACGCGGTGCTCGCCTGGGAGGAGCGGCGGATGCGCCGGGAGGTGCGGGCCACCGCGAACCGGCTGGCCAACTTCGACGACGCCAACCTTCGCCGCTCCGCGCGGGCCGCGGTCGCGGCCGGCGCCAGGGTCGAACGCGCGCTGGAGATCCTCGGCGACGAGGTGCCGGATCACCTGCGGGCGGCCGGCGAACTGAGGTTGGCGCACAAGCAGGCCAGCCTGGAGGAACTCGGCCAGCTCGCCGACCCGGCGATGACCAAGGACGCGGTCGCCGGCCGGATCCGGCGGCTGCTGGCCATGGCCGACAAGCGCGCCGTGGAACTCGGGGTACCGGGCACGGACGCGAATCTGACGCCCGACATGCTCGATGCCTGACCGGCGGACGACGTCCGGGCGAACGCGATGTGACACCGGGGAGTGGCTGCCGGCCCGACGACGCGCCGGGACCATCGACCTGTATGTACGGCCCGGCGAACCGGTTGGGTCGTAGGCGGGGGCAACCCATAGGGTTGCCGTGACTGACCACACGTACCGAGGCCGGTCCACCGGCCCTCAGGGAGGATCCTGTCGTGACTGTTCGAGTTGGGATCAACGGCTTCGGCCGGATCGGGCGTAACTACTACCGCGCCCTGCTCGCCTCCGGCGCCGATATCGAGGTCGTCGCCGTGAACGACCTCACCGACAACAAGACGCTCGCGCACCTGCTGAAGTACGACTCGATCCTCGGCGTGCTGCCGCAGACCGTGTCCTACAGCGAGGACGCGATCACCGTCGGGGACTCCTCGTTCAAGGCGCTCGCCGAGCGTGACCCGGGCGCGCTGCCCTGGAAGGACCTGGGCGCCGACGTCGTCATCGAGTCGACCGGCCACTTCACCGACGCCACCAAGGCGAAGGCACACATCGACGCGGGCGCGAAGAAGGTCATCATCTCGGCGCCGGCCAAGAACGAGGACGCCACCTTCGTCATCGGGATCAACGAGGGTGACTACGACCCGGCCGCCCACCACGTCGTCTCGAACGCGTCCTGCACCACCAACTGCCTGGCCCCCATGGCAAAGGTGCTGCTCGAGGAGTTCGGCATCGTCAAGGGCCTGATGACGACGATCCACGCCTACACCAACGACCAGGTCATCCTCGACTTCCCGCACAAGGACCTGCGCCGCGCC
>CAYYCE010000221.1:0-5522 GCA_964469635.1 uncultured Kineosporiaceae bacterium | reverse complement strand
GTTCCGTGGTCACCTGGTACGCGGACCCCGCACTCCTCGACGACCCGCTCGGGGACGACGGGGTCTCGCTGATGTCGCGGTCGATCCTTGCGCTCTTCGAGCGGCTCACCGAACCGGTGGATCACCCGAACGCCGCGGGCGGGGCAGGAGGCTCCGCTTCGTCAGCGCAGGGTGCACCGCACCCACCACGGGCCGGAGATCAGTCGCACGGGTGAGCGGCCATCGCCGCGTCTGGATCGGGCTGGCCCGTGGGTAGGTCACCCCTGGCTTCGCTGAGAAGGTGGCCGAGACGCGGAACGGCGGCACGCCCGGCCTGGCACCCCGCCGGGCGGCGAAGCCGCACAAGCCCGGGCACGACGAAGGCCCCGCCCGGCGTTCCCGCCGGTCAGGGGCCTGGATCAGGCGTGGTGCGCCATCAGGGACTCGAACCCCGAACCCGCTGAGTAGGCGCATGGGGGTCATCGGCACTCATCCTGGTTCCGCCAAATGGCCTCTGACCAGGGGACACGCGATTTGACCTTCAACCCGGAGCCACTTCGGGTCACGGGGTTTCTAGTGAGTAAGTAGTGAGTGGACCGATGCCTGCCGTCTAGGGCCGCGCCCCGCGCCACGCACACGCCACGATCGGCCGGCACCCCCCTGGGAACCGGCCGACCGTCGATGAGGTCTCAGCTGGTGCGCCGCACCCGGTCGTCGCGCAGAGCGCTCTCCTCGAATCTCTCGACATCTCTGAGGCGGTACCGAACCCGGTCGCCGATCTTGACGTAGGGAACCGCCGAGCGCCCGAGTGCTCGGTCATTCGCCAACGAGCCCGGCGAGACGCTCCATCGTGCAGCCAGCTCCTTGGTCGTGAGCATGGTGCTGGCCGCAGCGCGCGCCGAGGTGTCGAGTGCGGTCACGAGTACCTCCAAGGGCGGCGCCGGTGAATTTGGGTGGGGTCACTGTCCGAAAGCCGTCGATTCGCACGGAGCGCTCAGCACTCGCCGGCCTGCGTGCGTCCGGCCCGCAGTGCTCCTCGTTCGGTAAGCAGGCGGTGACGAGGTCCGGGTGCTCGTTGTCGATCATCGAGTCGATGTCGGTGTACCCCCTGGTCCGGTGGGCATGGCGCGTGCGGCTGTGCGGTGGGCGTCGCGGCCGACCACGGCGACAAGGTCGGTGTCGGTCCGGTCGGCGAACGCCCGCGCGTGCTGCTCTCCCCGGCCGCCGGTGCCGACGACGGCCACGCGGAGGACCGGCTCGGTAGGAGGTTGCGGGGTGCGGCTGAAGGGCGGAACTCGACCAGTGGTCCACTGTGGCAGCCGAGCGCACCGCCTGCCGGGCTCTGGTACCGACCCGCCAGGCGACGTCGTCGCTCTGAGCTGGGCGCCGGGCACTCGCCGCGGATGGCCAGGTTGTGGGCGCACCGCGAGCAGATCCTGGAGGTGGCCCGCCGGCTGGGCCCGTAATGGGCGGATCCGCGGACGAGAGGGCAGCCGCTCTCCTCGCTCGGCACACCGGGCCCGGCCCATGGCCGGGCGGTGGCGGGGGCGCGTCGCCGTGGCACCCGGTTGTGGGCCGCCGCCGGGTGCCATAGCGTCCCTCGCGCAGCCACGTCCCCGTCTCGTCGTGGTCGCTCGCGGATCCGGGAGGTTCGTCGTGATCGACCACGTCGTCGAGGTCTTGCCGCCCGGCGAGACCCTGGCGCGCGAGGAGCAGCTGGCCTGGCGGCTCGCCGAGGTTGCCACGGACCCGGTCGGCGTCGACGATGACGTCGCCGAGATGATCGTCAACCGGGTCATCGACAACACCGGCGTCGCCGTGGCGTCCCTGCGCCGGGGCCCTGTCGTCAACGCCCGGGCGCAGGCGCTGCGCCACCCGGGCACCCCGGGCGCGAACGTCTTCGGCGCACCCGCCGCCACCCGCGTCTCCTGCGAGTGGGCGGCCTTCGCCAACGGGGTGGCCGTCCGCGAGCTCGACTTCCACGACACGTTCCTCGCCGCCGAGTACTCCCACCCGGGTGACAACATCCCGCCGCTGCTCGCCGTCGCCCAGCACCGCAGGGTGACGGGGCGGGACCTGGTCCGCGGGATCGCCGCCGGCTACGAGGTGCAGATCGACCTCGCGACGGGCATCTCGCTGCACGAGCACGCGATCGACCACGTCGCCCACCTCGGCCCGTCGGTCGCCGCGGGCATCGGCGCGATGCTCGGGCTGCCGACCGAGGTCGTCTACCAGGCGATCCAGCAGGCGCTTCACACCACCACATCCACCCGGCAGTCCCGCAAGGGCGAGATCTCCAGCTGGAAGGCGTACGCGCCGGCGTTCGCCGGGAAGGTCGCGATCGAGGCGGTCGATCGCGCCATGCGTGGCGAGGGGTCGCCGTCACCGATCTACGAGGGGGTCGACGGAGTGATCGCCCGGCTGCTCGACGGCCCGGGCGCCCGCTACGTCGTCCCGCTGCCGGCGAAGGGCGAGGCCAAGCGCGCCATCCTGCAGTCGTACACGAAGGAGTACTCCGCGGAGTACCAGAGCCAGGCGCTGATCGACCTGGCCCTGCGGCTGCGGGAGCGGATCGTCGACCTGGACCGGGTCCGGGCGGTCCAGATCCACACCAGCCACCACACCCACCACGTGATCGGCACCGGCGCGGGCGACCCACAGAAGATGGACCCGCTGGCCAGCCGCGAGACCCTGGACCACTCGATCATGTACATCGTGGCGGTGGCGCTCGAGGACGGCGCCTGGAACCACGAGACCTCGTACACCCGCGAGCGCTCGACGAGGCCGTCGACGGTCGCGCTGTGGCACAAGATCGCCACCGTCGAGGACCCGGACTGGACGCGCCGCTACCACGCGAGCGACCCGCGAGAGAAGGCCTTCGGCGGCCGGGTGGTGATCACGCTCGACGACGGCTCGGTCGTCGAGGACTCGATGGCCGTCGCCGACGCCCACCCGCTTGGCGCCCGACCCTTCGGCCGGGCCCAGTACGTCGAGAAGTTCTGGACCCTCGCCGAAGGCGTCGTTCCCGAGGCCGACCGCCGTGCCTTCCTCGACGTGGCCGGGCGGCTCAGCTCGCTCGACCCCCACGAGCTGGCCGGGCTGTTCCCCCAGGTCCCCCCGGACCACCTGAAGGACCTGCGGCCACGAGAGGGACTGCTGTGAGACCTGGCCCGAACGTCTCGCCCGCCGATCGCCGCCGCCACCTGCGCGACCAGCTCGCCAGCGGCCGGTTGCTCCGCTTCCCCGGCGCCACCAGCGCGCTGACCGCCGTACTGATCGAGGAGCTGGGCTTCGACGGCGTCTACGTCTCCGGCGCGGTGATGTCCGCCGAGCTGGCCCTGCCGGACATCGGGCTGACCACGCTGAGCGAGGTCGCCGACCGAGGCGAGCGGATCGCGGGCGCAACCGGGCTGCCGACGCTCATCGACGCGGACACCGGCTTCGGCGAGCCGCTGAACGTCGCGCGGACGGTGGCGACGCTGGAGGCCCGGGGACTCGCCGGCTGCCACATCGAGGACCAGGTCAACCCGAAACGGTGCGGGCACCTAGACGGCAAGGAGGTCGTCCCCACCGAAGACATGGTCCGCCGCATCCGGGCGGCGACGGCCGCCCGCACCGACCCGCAGTTCGTCATCTGCGCCCGGACCGACGCGCGCGCCGTCGAGGGCCTGGACGCGGCGGTGGACCGGGCGCGGGCCTACGTCGACGCCGGCGCCGACATGATCTTCCCCGAGGCCCTCGCCGGAGAGGCCGAGCTGGCCACGTTCCGCGCCGCGATCGACGTGCCCCTGCTGGCCAACATGACCGAGTTCGGCAAGTCGCCGCTGCTGTCCGCCTCGGCACTTGAGTCCCTCGGGATGAATGTCGTGATCTACCCGGTCACCCTGCTCCGTCTCGCGATGGGCGCCATCGAGGACGGCCTGCGCACCATCCTGGCCGACGGCACCCAGGAGGGGCTGCTGCCGAGGATGCAGACCAGGTCCAGGCTCTACGAGCTGCTGCGTTACGACCAGTACACCGCGTTCGACGCCGACGTCGCAGCCGTCACCGGCCCGAGCGACGAAACCGCCGGCCAGACCGGCTGAGCCCGAGGAGGACCGCATGGCTTCTGCGCACCCCGGCGTCGCGAAGGGGTTGGCCGGCGTCGTCGTGGACACCACCTCGATCTCGATGGTCAACAACGAGACCAACTCGCTCACGTACCGCGGCTACCCGGTCGAGCAGCTCGCGGCGTCGTGCAGCTTCGAGGAGGTCGCCTACCTGATCTGGCACGGCGAGCTCCCGACGCCGGCCGAGCTGGCGGAGCTGAGCCGGGCCGAGCGCGCCGCGCGGACCCTCGACCCGGCGCTGCGCGACGTGCTGGCCGGTCTCCCGCTGGGCTGCCACCCGATGGACGTGCTGCGCACCGCGGTGAGCCTGCTCGGCGCTGCGGACCTGACCTCGGACGTCAGCCCGGCGGCGAACCTGGCGAGGTCGCTGGACCTGATGGCGAAGCTGCCCACGATCGTCGCGCTCGACCATCGCCGGCGTCGCGGCGAGGATCCGGTGGAGCCCGACCCGGAGCTGGGCTTCTCGGCGAACTTCCTGCAGATGTGCCTCGGCGCGGCGCCGGAGCCGGAGATCGTGCACGCATTCGAGGTCTCGCTCATCCTGTACGCCGAGCACGGCTTCAACGCGTCGACCTTCACCGCGCGGGTGACCACCTCGACCCTGTCCGACCTCTACAGCGCGGTGACGGCGGCCATCGGGGCGCTCAAGGGCCCACTGCACGGCGGGGCCAACGAGGCGGTGATGCGGATGCTGCTGGAGATCGGTGAGCCGGCGGCGGCAGCGCCGTGGCTCCGCGACGCCCTGGCGCGCAAGGCCAAGATCATGGGCTTCGGGCACCGGGTCTACAAGCACGGCGACTCCCGGGTCCCGATCATGGAGGAGTCGCTGGCCGTCGTCGCCAGGTTGCGCGGGGCGGACACCCTGATGGCGCTCTACCACGCGGTGCAGGCGACGATGCTGGCCGAGAAGGACATCCACGCCAACCTCGACTTCCCGACCGGGCCGGCCTACTACCTGATGGGGCTGGACATCCCGATGTTCACGCCGGTGTTCGTGATGAGCAGGCTCACCGGCTGGACGGCGCACATCGTGGAGCAGCTCGGTGACAACGCCCTGATCAGGCCGCTGAGCGCCTACGTCGGCCCGGCAGAGCGCAGCCTGCCCGCAGCACGCTGACCGCGGGCTGGGGTTCAAGGGTCGCGAGGTGGCGGGCCCCCGCGGCCTGAACAACACCAGGGTCACGCCGAAGCCCTACACCACTCCCCGAGACTCGACCCGCGACTGGCCGGCCAGCGAGTGACCACCCGCCGGTCGACGTCGATCACGTGGCGTTGGCCGGAGCTGGTTGTGATCACCCAGATCCCGGTTGAAAGCTCGGGATCACCCACTGTCAACGGTCTCCGAATTCTGACCCCGCGTGGGTCATGGGGACGACCCTAGGTGACGGCCGCGCGTCGCGGACTGACGGGACCAGCTCCGTGGCTATATGTGGC
>CAYYCE010000220.1:0-5564 GCA_964469635.1 uncultured Kineosporiaceae bacterium | reverse complement strand
GACCTCGGTGGCCACGACGGTCCATTCGACGGAGGCCGCGGTGAACACCATGGACTGGGTGCGCGGATGGAGCGAGGCGGGGTCGGCGAAGTAGGACGTGAGCCGGGACCGCAGGCTCTTCGCCTTGCCGACGTAGACGACGCGGCCGTGCTCGTCCCGGAACCGGTACACCCCCGGCGAATCCGGGATCTCTCCGGTCCTGGGGCGATAGCTCGACGGATCGGCCACGTCAGCGTTTGGCGGCCCGGGCCCGGGCCGTCGTCGCGGGCCTCCCCCCGGACCTCGCCGTGGGTTTCGCGGTGGACTTCGATGCGGCGGCCACCGCCGCGCTGGTGGCGGTTCCGGTCCGGGTGACGGGCCCCGCCGTCACCGGATCGCTGACGTCGATCGCGCCGACGGGCAGGTGTCCGCGCCCGTCCAGGATCGGGGCCAGGAACCGCCCGGTGTGACTCTTCGGCCGCTCGGCCACCTGCTCCGGAGTGCCCTCGGCCACCACGCGGCCGCCGCCGGATCCACCCTCGGGGCCCAGGTCGACGATCCAGTCGGCACTCTTGATCACGTCGAGGTTGTGCTCGATGACGATCACGGTGTTGCCCTTGTCCACCAGGCCCTGGAGCACCCCGAGCAGTTTGCGGATGTCCTCGAAGTGCAGCCCGGTCGTGGGTTCGTCGAGCACGTACACGGTGCGGCCGGTCGACCGTTTCTGCAGTTCGCCGGCGAGCTTCACACGCTGCGCCTCGCCGCCGGACAGGGTGGGGGCCGGCTGGCCGAGACGGACATACCCCAGACCCACCTGCACCAGCGTGATCATGTGCCGGGCGATCGCCGGGACGGCTGCGAAGAAGTCGGCCGCTTCCTCGATCGGCATGTCGAGCACGTCGGCGATGGTCTTTCCCTTGAAGTGCACCTCGAGCGTCTCGCGGTTGTAGCGGGCGCCGTGGCAGACCTCGCACGGCACATAGACGTCGGGCAGGAAGTTCATCTCGATCTTGATCGTGCCATCGCCGGAGCACGCCTCGCAGCGGCCGCCCTTGACGTTGAAGGAGAACCGACCGGGCTGGTACCCGCGGATCTTCGCCTCGGTGGTCGCGGCGAACAGTTTTCGGATGTTGTCGAACACCCCGGTGTAGGTGGCCGGATTCGACCGCGGGGTGCGCCCGATCGGGCTCTGGTCGACGTGGACCACCTTGTCCAGGTTCTCCAGTCCGCTGACGCTCTTGTGCCGGCCCGGGACCTGGCGGGCACCGTTGAGCCTGTTGGCCAGGACCGTGTAGAGGATGTCGTTGACCAGCGTCGACTTGCCCGAACCGCTGACGCCGGTGACCGCGACGAAGCAGCCGAGCGGGAAGGAGACGTCGAGGCCGGCCAGATTGTGCTCGCGCGCGCCGTGCACCGTGACCCGACGACCGGGATCGGCCGGCCGGCGCACGAGCGGCACCGCGATCTCCCGGCGGCCCGACAGGTAATGCCCGGTCAGCGAGTCCGGGTGGGCGAGCAACTCGGGCACCGGGCCCGAGTGCACGACCTGGCCGCCGTGCTCCCCCGCGCCGGGACCGATGTCGACCGCCCAGTCGGCCGCCCGGATGGTGTCCTCGTCGTGCTCCACCACGATGAGGGTGTTGCCCATGTCGCGCAGCCGGGTGAGGGTCTCGATCAGCCGCCGGTTGTCCCGCTGGTGCAGCCCGATGCTCGGCTCGTCGAGGACGTAGAGCACACCCACGAGACCCGACCCGATCTGGGTCGCCAGCCGGATCCGCTGCGCCTCACCACCCGACAGGGTGCCGGCGGCGCGGTCGAGGGAGAGGTAGTCGAGCCCGACGTCCAGGAGGAAGCCGAGCCTGGCATGGATCTCCTTCAGAACCCTGTCGGCGATCTGACGCTCCCGCGCGGTCAGGTCCAGGTCGGCGAGGAACGCGGCGGCCTCACGGATCGGCAGGGCGCACACCTGGGCGATCGAGCAGTCGCCCACGAGCACGGCCAAGGACTCCGGCTTGAGCCGCGCGCCCCGACAGACCGGGCACGGGATCTGCCGCATGTAGCCCTCGTATCGCTCCCGACTCCAGTCCGAGTCGGTCTCGGAGTGACGGCGCTGCACGAACGTGACCGCGCCCTCGAACCCGGTGGAGTAGGACCGCTCCCGGCCGTATCGGTTGCGGAACCGGACGTGGACCTTGTGGTCCCGGCCGTACAGGAGTGCCTGCCTGGCCCGCTGCGGCAGGGCCCGCCACGGCGTGTCGACGGAGAAGCCGAGATCCTCCCCCAGAGCTGTCACCAGGCGCATGAAGTAGTCGGAGCTGCCCTGGGTCCACGGTGCGATGGCCCCCTCGGCGAGGGCGAGGTCCTCGTCGGGGACGACGAGTTCGGGGTCGACCTCGAGCTTGGTCCCGATGCCGGTGCACTCGGGGCAGGCGCCGTAGGGGTTGTTGAAGGAGAACGTCCGCGGCTCGACCTCGAAGGAGCTCAGTTGGTGCTCGTTGGGGCAGGCCATCCGCTCGCTGAACCGGCGCTCGCGCTCGGGCGAGCCCTCCGGCTCCTCGACGAGGTCGACCGTCAGGATGCCGCCGGCCAGCGACAGCGCGGTCTCGACCGAATCGGTCAGCCGGCGCCTGGTGGAGGGCTTGGCCACCAGCCGGTCGACCACGACGTCGATGGTGTGCTTGAGCTTCTTCTCCAACTGTGGCGGCTCGGCCAGCGGGACGGTCTCGCCGTCGACCCGGACCCGCGCGAACCCCTTGGCCTGCAGTTCGCGGAAGAGGTCGGCGTACTCGCCCTTGCGGGCCCGGACCACCGGCGCCAGAACCTGGAACCGGGTGCCCTCGGGCAGTTCGAGCAGCCGGTCGACGATCTGCTGCGGCGTCTGCCGCTGGATGGGCTCGCCGCAGGTCGGACAGTGAGGGCGACCCGCGCGCGCCCACAGCAGCCGTAGGTAGTCGTAGACCTCGGTGATCGTGCCGACGGTGGACCGGGGGTTGCGGTTCGTGGACTTCTGGTCGATCGAGACCGCCGGCGACAGCCCCTCGATGAAGTCGACGTCCGGCTTGTCCATCTGCCCCAGGAACTGGCGGGCGTAGGCCGACAGCGACTCGACGTATCGTCGCTGGCCCTCCGCAAAGATCGTGTCGAAGGCGAGCGAGGACTTGCCCGATCCCGACAGCCCGGTGAACGCGATCAGCGCGTCGCGCGGCAGATCGAGGGAGACGTCCTTGAGGTTGTGCTCACGGGCACCGCGCACGACCAACCGGCCGTCAGTTCTGTCGGTCACGATTCCTCATGCTAGGTGCCCGCACCGACAACCTCAGCCCCGGCGGATCCGAGGACCGGGGCCGGGAGCGGTTGCGGTGGTCTTGACCTCCGCCTCACGTCCGCCTCACGCGTGCGGCGACCGGTCCGTCTACGATCCCGGGCGTGCGACTGCCGTTCCGTCCTCCACCCCCGCTCACCGTCGGGGCCCTCACCGTCTCGGGCCTCGGACTCGCCGTTGCGGTCGCGCTGTGGCCCGGGACCCCCGGCCCGTCCTCGGACGTCGCGCTCACGGTGCCGTCGCCCTCCCGCCCCCCGGCCGCCACGACTGGGCCGGGCGGCCCCGGCTCGGCCCCGGCGGCCGGCTCCCGATCCCCCGGACCGACCTCGGCGGGTTCGGCCGCGAGCATCCCCACCACCGCCGCGACATCCCCGGTCGCCACCACGCGGAGCGCCTCCGGGGTCACCACGACCGCGGCGAGGGCCGCGACCACGGCCACCGGCTCGATCGCGGCGGCGAAGCAGGCGGCGGGGGCGACCACCAGCGGCTCCACTCCGGGGACGACGGCTGGGGCGACCACCGTGGCGGCCCGCGGCACCGTCCCGATCGGGCTGGCCGCCACGAAGGGCACCGCCACCTATTACACCGCCGACGGGGTGGGCGGCGCCTGCATGCCCGTCGACCGGTCGGCCACCGGATACACCGTCGCGGTCGGCCCGGCCGAGTACGCCGAGGGGCGGGCGTGCGGCTCCTACGTGGAGGTCACGGGGGCGAGAGGCAGCGTCGTCGCCAAGGTCGACGACCTGTGTCCGGAGTGCGGGCGGGGACACCTCGATCTGAGCCGACAGGCCTTCGCGGCGGTCGACGACCCGGTCAAGGGTCTCGTCCCGATCACCTATCGGGGCCTGCGGGACCCGCCGGTCGCCCCGCTGGTCCTCAAGGTCAAGGAGGGCTCCTCGCGGTGGTGGCTCGGTCTGTACGTGGACAACGCGGGCAACCCCCTCGCCGCGGTCGAGGTGGCCACGGACGGCTCCTCATGGCGCGCGCTCGTCCGTCAGCCGTACGGCTTCTGGACCCATGCCTCGGACCTCGGCGGCGAGAGCCCGTTGCGGGTCCGCGTCACCGACGTCTACGGACACCGGGTGACGCTGGACGGCGTCCGGTTCGAGGTGGGCGTGCTCCAGCGGACCTCGGTCCGGCTGTACTGACCACCGGCGCTCACGACTCGACGAGCCGCTGTCCCCAGTACTCGCCCTCGGCGAGACCCGGCGGCACGGCGTACACGGCCGAGCCGATGTGTGTGATCCAGCGGTTCAGCAGATCGGTCGCGAGCCGCCGCTGCACGGTGACGAAGGCGGCCGCGGCGTCCGCCTGGTACGCGGCGAACAGCAGCCCGATGTCCGGGCGGCCGGCGGCGTCGGTTCCGGCGTCGAACGAATAGGGCCGGCGCAATAGCGTCTCGGAGGCCACCCTCGCCCGGGCCAGCCGGATGTGCGCGTTCGGTTCGATCACTGGGAAGCCGTCGGCCCCGACGGCCTCCAGATCGGGGACGTCGGTCTCCTCCGTCCCGGTCAGCGGGGCCCCGGTGTCCAGTCGGCGCCCGATGATCTGTTCCTTGCCGTCGCGGTCGAAGGCGTCCCAGCTCTCGAGGTTCATCCGGACCCGGCGGAGCACCATCACCGTGCCACCGGCGAACCAGGTGGGTTCGCCGGCCCACACGGCGGCGTCGAACTCGGCGGTGCCGACCGGCGGGTTGACGGTGCCGTCCACCTGGCCCATCAGGTTGCGCCCGGTGCCGGCGGGCGTGGCGCCGGGCGAGGCGAAGCCGCGCTGCACCCAGCGGATCGAGGCGAACGCCCGGGCGTCCTTGACCAGCATCCTCACGGTGTGCGAAAGCGTCACCTCGTCGTCGGCGCACACCTGGAGCATCAGGTCGCTCTGTCCCCAGCGGGCCTCCAGCCGATCGCCGGCGAAGGCCGGCAGCTCCCCGACGGAGGCCGGCCGGCTCTGCGCCAGACCGAGGACGTCGAACACCCGGGGACCGAACCCCGCGGTCACAGTCAGTCGGGCGGGCCGCAGGGCGAGTTCGGGTTCGGTGTCGCCGAGCGCCGGCCGACCCTGGGTCAGCCGGGCGGCGTCGTCCGTCAGCAGGGTGAGCATCCGGACGACGGCGTCACGGCCGCTGCCGGAGGCCAGGTCGAGGCCCACGAACGCCGCGTGAGACTGGGGGGTGGTGGCCACGCCGGCCTGGTGAGCCCCGTGGAAGGGCTCCACGAGGCTGGCCGGATCCGCCCCGGCGACGTCGGCGACACGCGGATCCGCA
>CAYYCE010000219.1:0-5587 GCA_964469635.1 uncultured Kineosporiaceae bacterium | reverse complement strand
GGGTGAACCCGATGACTTGTCCTGGCTGGATGACTGGTGTGACAACCTGCGCGAGCACACGGCTGCGGGTCGGTCGGTTCGTCGGGTACGGATCGTGTCCGAACCGTTGAGTGACTACCAGCGGTGGTCGTACAGCATCGCCGGACCGATGGTGGAGGCGGGGGAGGACATCCGGTGGGTGCCTCGGCGGCTGGTGTCGTCTGTCGCGTTGCCTGGCAACGACTTCTACCTTTTCGACGATCGCCTGGTGGTGTTCCTGCTCTACACCGGTCATGGCCGCAACGCCGGCTACCTGACGTCGACGGAGGCCGCCGACGTCCAGTTGTGCCGGTCCGCGTTCGACGCCGTGTGGCCGCTGGCCGTTCCGCATCGTGACTACCAGCCACCGGCATAGCGCGGCCCGTCAGGCCCAGGAGGCGCTGGGGCTGCGGTTGCGGGAGTTGCGCAAGGACGCCGGGCTGTCCGGGCGGGAGTTGGCGGCCGCGACCGGCCAGCATTACACGCGGGTCAGCAAGCTCGAGCACGGCGTCCAGTCACCCACCGACGACGACATCCGCCGTTGGTGTGCGGCGTGCCGCGCCGAGGACCAGGTCCCCGACCTGCTGGCGACGCTGCGGGCGGTTGAGTCCGCCTACCTGGAGTTCCGTCGGCAGGCCCGCGCCGGGATGAAACGCGTGCTCGGCCCGCACACAGTCGACTGGTACGCCGACACGAGTGTGTTCCGGATCTATGAGCACAATGCCATCCCGGGGCTGTTCCAGACCGCCGACTACTGCGCGGCGATGCTGTCGTTCTGGATCGACTTCCTGCAGACCAGCAACGATCTGCACGACGCGGTGGCCGCGCGGATGGAACGCCAACGCGTGCTCTACCAGCGCGGCAAACGGTTCGCGGTGGTCCTGGAGGAGCAGGCGCTGCGCACCTGGTTCGGCGACGCCCAGACCCAGGCCGGTCAACTGGACCGGCTTCTGGCCGTGATGTCCCTGCCTACCGTGTCGGTCGGGATCATCCCGCTGATGACCGAACGCCCCCTGGTCGCCTCCACCGGGTTCTGGATCTTCGACGACGCCGTGGTGGCCCTGGAGACACCGACCGCCAGCATCGAGGTCACCCGGCCGCAGGAGATCGACCTGTACGCCCGGATGTTCGACCACCTCCACGCGGCGGCCGTCTACGGCAAGCCGGCCCGCGCCGTGATCACCACTGTCCTGCGCGAGCTGGACACCCCCGACTGAGTCCGCCGGGCCGCGTGTTGAGCGTCGGGGGTGTGGCTGGTGCCGAGCGTGGGCCCAAACGCGAAAAGGGCCGGGCTGCGTGCCCGGCGACGGGACGAGTGGGCGGGAACCCGGCGCCCGCGGACAGACGCTCCTGGCGGGGGAGCCGCGTCGTCGGGCGTGGGCCAACCCCGGGTCGGGGGCTGGGCACGCCGGACGGCGGCTCCCCCGCGATCGGGGTCGGGGATGGTCAGGGGTGTGGCTCGACGGGTGATCGTTCAGCGGTTTCGCCGATCAGCCACGTGCCGAGGGAGTGCGGTCAGGTAGCGGCGAGCAGGTCGTGGGCCTGCTGCTTGATCCCGGCCATGGTGGCCGAGGTCAGGGTCCGTTCGGAGCGACGCGCCTGGCTGGCGGCCGGGGCGTAGAAGTCGAGGTACTCGGTGATGGCTTGCCAGCCGGCCCAGGCGGTGCCGCGGACCGCCTGCTGGGTGGGTGCCTGGGTGAACAGGTACTCGATGGTCGAGGCCCGCCGGGTGTGGTTGTTCCTGGTCCGCACCGGGGCGCCGGGGTCGGGGGTGGGCCAGATCTGCTCGCACACCTCCCGGAACCGGTCGAGGACGTCGGGTCTCCCGCCGGCGCCTCCGGTCCGACGGTGGCAGCGCTCGCTGACCCCGAGGTCTCGTCGTGACCGGACTGTCACGCCCCTCGCCACGACGCCGCACCCGGGGAGGGGTCCTCGAGTTGTCGGTCGCGGGAGCGCTGGCGTTCTGGGTCGTCAACCTGGCGATCTCGCTGACCCCGATCGCGGCCGACTATCGGGCCGCCCTGTCCATCGCCTACCTGCCGATGCTGCTGGAAGCGTTGCCGGGTGGCTTCCTGATCGCTCTGGGCGTGGCGTACTGCCTGCTTCACTACCCTGCCGCGGTCCCCGGCCGCAGTCCCGCCCTGAAAGCCACGCTGCTGAGCCTTCTCGCGCTGATCCTTGTGACGGTGCTCCTCGAGGCACCAGCGAAGTTCCTCACCTCCACACCTCACGCCGTGCACTACTTCCTCGTCGGCACGACGTTCAATGCACTGCGAATCCTCGCTCTTGGAATCGTCATCGGCCGATTGTCCGAACGGCTCCACGGGCGCCTGGACACCTGACCCAGGTCGGGCGGGCAAGCGGTCCTGGTTGAACCATCCGCGTTCCCGGGAGCCGAACGCTCGGCGATACGGCCGTCACCAGCGCATGGGCCGGCGAGGCCCGCGCCCGCCGGCCGCCTGCCGAACCCTCATGATGTCCGCCGCAGGCCGATCGGGTTTCGTTCGGGCAGCACCACGAAAGCCGCACGAGCGAGAGGGGTCAGGCGCTCGACCAGGTCCGTGACGACGGAGGTGCGCAGCCCCCGCCACGGTTGCGCCGCGAGGCGATCGGTGACCGTCTCGACGCCCTCGAGGAGTGCCGCCCCCTGCGACGTCAACCGGTGATGACCGTCGAGCAGACCGCGCGACTGCAGTCCGCTCGCGGCGACCTGCCACTCCTCGTCCGTCCAGCCTCGGGCCGGCTGGACGATTCCGCGCTCCACGTCCTTCCCCGCCCGAAGTACCAATGCCTCCAGACCGGTCACCTCCGCGGTGAGCAAGGCGGCCACATGTCCGTCACCGCGCAACTCCCGCAGCACGGTCGCTGCGTGCCAGAGCGCAGCCACCGGCTCGCGCGGCCATGGCAATGCGGCATTGGCCGCCCCGAGGGGACGTCCGCCCACGTCGGCGTCGTCCACCGCCCGTCGTAGCGCCGTGATGACCCCGCGGAGCGCCGCGTCGTCCGCTGGGACCGACGCGGCGGCGAAGACCTCGCTCAGGACGGCGATCGCACCCGCGCGGCGCACCTCCAGCGCCGTCGCCGGCCCGCCCAACTCCCAGACCCCCGGCAGCGCGCGGGCCACCATCCGCGGAGCGAAGCCGTAGAACGTCGCGATCACCGGCTCCGCCCCCACCGGCCCGAGCGGTGCCGCCCGTCCGGCGAAGTACCCGCGCCAGAACCCCCGGTACCCGGCGTCCTCGAAGGCCGCCCTGGCCTCCGCAGCGAAGTAGGTGACGGCATGGATCGGCTCGAGGACCGTCCAGAGGCGACGCGGCAGCGTGAGGGACATATCGGCATTCTGGTCCCGATGGACCCTTGGCGGACCACCCTCGCCGCTCATTCGTCGGCATTCCCGGCCCTTGGCCGGTCACGCCTCGCAGGGTGCCCGGGGCGGTGGCCCCGGACACCCCCTCGCGTCGGGACGGTCAGCTCGGGCCGACACTGAATCGCCTGTTGTGCAGGTCGATTGCCAGGATCCGTGCGCGGATCTGGGTGCCACGCTCGGGAAGCGTCGGCCAGTTCGACTGCGGTGCGAGACCGTCGACGCCTTCGCTGGTGCGGATGAAGGACCCGAACGGTGCCACCTCGACGACCATTCCGTCGATGACGTCTCCGACAGTGCGCGAGGCAACGAACTGCGCCCACGCGTTCTCGTCTACGGCGTGCTGGGGGCGGGACATGCGATCACCTCCTCTCTGCGCAGATTCCGCCATGCGCCGAGGAGCCGGGAGGGCCACGAGCCCGCCCCGCGATCAAACGGTGGCCGGGTACCCCATCTGTTCTTGGCCCAGAGGAGCCGACCCGGCAGTCACCCCACTGAAGCTACCGACCGATGGGACCGGCGACAAGATCGGACGGTCTCACCGCCCGCGCCGGTCGACCTTGTCCGCCCGCCCGAAGTTGTGGATCACCTTGGCGACCGGGAGCCGGTCACCGTCATCATCTGCCGACGAACTCGGCAACTCCGGTCAGTGCGCCGGGCGGCCGGCGGTGCGCCGCCGGTAGTGCCGGGTGGCCTTGGCGCGGTTGCCGCAGATGCTCATCGAGCACCAACGCCTGGTGCCGGATCGACTGCTGTCGAAGTACCACAGCACGCATTCCGGGTGCTCGCACCGACGGATCCGGTCGGGCGCCCGCTCGAGCAGGTCGAGGTAGTTCTCGGCGATCAGCCAGGGCACGGTCCACGTCGGGTCGTCGACGAGCACGCGGGTGACCGGGCCGTCGGGGGTGAGGCGACGTTCCCGATGCCCGTGGGCCAGGAGGGCGTTGAGTCGACGGTGAGCCGTACCGGAGCCCGGGTGCTCGGCGACCTCCCGGACGACGTCACGCGCCTGGATGAGAACGTCCCGCACCGCCGCGGTCGGCCGTGGGACAGGGTGCGGCCCCAGGTCGGCCGATCGAAGCCAGATCGACGTGCCCTCGGCCGTCGCCAAGAGGTCGTGCAGGCGCCCGTCCTGCAGCCAGTGCGTGTTCAGCAGGTCGAGGGCGAGCGGCTCGCCGAGCAGCGGCCGAGGATCGCCCTCCGGGAGGGCGCGTTCCGGTGGCTCATCGGTCACCAGCGCATCATCCCGGACGATGCGCGGTGGCTCGCCGCCGGACGCATGCCCGACCCTCCAGCGTGGCGGTTCGTCATCGAGTGCCGCCACGGTCGACGACCCGGCGTTGACCCCGTTTCGTCTAACCCTCTAAAATCCATGACACGGTTAGAAGACGCCCCGTTCGACAACCTGGAGGCACCGCGTGACCACCACCTCCGCATCGTCCTCGCCCGGGAGCACGTCACCGCTCACCGCCGCCTCGACCGGCCACGTCGGGCTCAACGTGACCGACCTGGCCCGCTCGATCGACTTCTACCGAGCCGTCTTCGGGTTCGACCTCCTGGCGGAGAACGAGGACGCCGGCCGCCGCTTCGCCTTCCTCGGCCGTGACGGGCGACTCCTCCTGACCCTCTGGCAGCAGGCCGGCGTTCCGTTCGACACGGCTCGGGCGGGCCTGCACCACCTCGCCTTCGACGTGCCCTCGCTCGCGGACGTCGAAGCTGCTGTGAGCCGGCTCGCCGAGCTCGGAGTGCCTCTGATCTACGACGAGATCGTGCCCCACGGTCCCGGATTCGACTCTGGTGGGATCTTCTTCGCCGACCCTGACGGTACCCGGATCGAGGTCTGCACGCTGTCCGGGGTCGGCGGGCTCGCGCCCCTGGAACACGGCGCTCCGAGCTGCGGCTTCTTCTGAGCGTGCTGCCCTATCACGAGGGCGAGCTGGACGTTCAGGCCCGCACCGGGGAGTTCGACGAAGCGGTGCGCCACGCCGCAATCATTCAGCCCGTCGTTCCTCCACCGCTCAGACGATTCCTGCCGACGCTGCCGTGGATCCTGCTCGGTGCGGCCGACGCCCGAGGCGCGGTCTGGGCCACCGCCCTCTTCGGGCCGCCCGGCTTCGTCCACGCGGTCGACGAGCGCGTCGTCCGCATCGACGCGGACGTCGATCCGTACGATCCGCTGGCGCCGCTGACCCGCGACGTAGGCAC
>CAYYCE010000218.1:0-5590 GCA_964469635.1 uncultured Kineosporiaceae bacterium | reverse complement strand
GCGGCGCGGCGAACATTCGTCGACGAACAGCCGACATTCCGGCTCGGGCAGCCCGCACAATACGCCCGTGAGGAAGGTGTCGCCGTGGCCCCACATCGGCCGGTGGGCGTTGGGCCTCAGCGGCCTGGCCGCGCTGGTCGTGGTGGGCGGCGGCCTGGTCGTGTGGCGTCTCGAGCGGAACGCGCCGGGGTCCAACCTCCAGCACTGGGGCGACAGCCTCTGGTGGGCGATGTCCACGCTCACCACGGTCGGCTACGGCGAGCACTTCCCGGTCACCCTCGGGGGACGACTGGTGGCGGTCGGGATCATGGTGTTCGGCATCGCGATCATCGGCGCGGTCGCCGCCATGGTCGCGTTCGGGTTCGGCCACCGCTTCGCCCAACGACTGGAGGCCGCCGTGCACCAGGTCGAGGAGGCTCAGCAGCACGCGGTCATCGCGTCGCACACCCCGCCGGTCGAGCAGACCGACAGTGGGCTCCAGGAGATCGTGATCGCCCTGCCGGACGCCGACTGCGCGGCGTCGCTGACCTGGCTGCTCGCCCGGTTGGGATGGCACCCCACGGCGGACGACTCCGGCCTGGGCTGGGCACGCGGCGGCACCCGGCTACGCCTGGCGATCCGGCCGTGGGCGACGCCGGTGGGGATCCAGGGCAGGTTGACCTTCGGCGCCGGACGGCCGGACCGATTGGCGCGGATCGCCCGGGAGGCGCTGCGGCACGGCTTCCACCGGGTGGCCTTGAGCCCCTCGAAGCTGTCCATCAACACGATCCCGGCCGACGATCCCGTGATCCTGCGCACGGGATCCGGCTTCGAGGTGGCCCTGACCGCATCGCTCGGCTCGGCGGTCTCATAGGGTCGGGGGGAACTCGATCGCACGACGAAGGGAGGACGTCGCATGGCGGGCAGGGCGGCGACGCCTCGAATGATCACCCGCGGTGTGGGATTCGGGATCGATATCGGGGGGTCGGGCATCAAAGGGGCCCCGGTCGACCTCGGTCAGGGGGAGTTCCGCGCCGACCGGCTGCGCATCCCCACGCCCTCACCGTCCACCCCCCAGGCCGTTGCGGGTGTGGTGGCCGAGATCGTGACCTCGTTCCACCGCCGCGCGGGACGCCGCCCCATCGGCGTCACCTTCCCCGCCGTGATCCAGCACGGCGTGGCCCGGACGGCGGCCAACGTCGACGGCTCCTGGATCGGGACCGATGTCGACGCGGTGCTGACCGAGCGACTCGGCCGACCCGTCGTGGTGATCAACGACGCCGACGCCGCAGGGCTGGCCGAGACCCGCTACGGCGCGGCCAAGGGTGTGCGCGGCGTGGTCTTCGTCGCGACCCTGGGCACCGGGATCGGCAGTGCGTTGATCAACGACGGCGTCCTGGTGCCCAACACCGAGTTCGGCCACATCGAGGTCGGCGGCGAGGACGCCGAGAAGCGCGCCGCCGACAGCGCGCGGGAGCGTGAGGACCTGTCCTGGGGGAAGTGGGCCAAGCGGCTGCAGCGCTACTTCGCCGCGGTCGAGGACCTGCTCTCACCCGACCTGATCGTCGTGGGCGGCGGGGTGAGCCGGAAGGCCGACAGGTTCCTCCCCCTGCTGGACCTGCGGGCGCCGATCGTTCCCGCCTTCCTGCGCAACGACGGCGGGATCATCGGGGCGGCGCTGCACGCGGCCGAGCACGGCTGAGGCCGGCCGTGCGGCGGGGCGTCAGTCGAAGTAGCGGTCGATGTCGTCTGCCTCGCTGAGCGCGGCGCTGCTGGCCGCCACCGTCTGCAGGTAGTCCAGGGCGCCCTCGCGTCCGAAGGCGGTGGTGGCCACCGTTCCCGCGATCGAGGCCAGCGCGGTCAGGAACGACAGATGCGCCCGTTCGCTCTCCCGGCTCTCGTCGAGGACCACCTGCATCCCCTCGGCGTCGCCGAGCATCTGGAACCGGGCGAAGGCCGCCGCGCGCTGGTTGGCCCGCGCTGCCAGGCGACGTTCCACGGTGGACATCCTCACTCCTCAGCCTCTTGCCGTCACGCCAGCCTACGAGCCGGTGCCGACCCGTCCACCGCAACAGAGATGCGCCGGCGCCGGCAACCGAACCGGAGCGGCGTCACCGGGACGGCGCAGCGGTCCAAGCACTCAGAGTGAACATCATCACCAGGTACAGGCTCGGCGCTCGACGGCGACATCAGCCCACCGTGACGCTTCGCCCCCGGCGGCGTGACGAATGGACTGAGAGTTTTCACCGTCCGTCATCTACACTGAGTGCAACGGCCTCGTCCGGCTTTCCCCCCGTAGCCGGACGGGGCCGCCTCACGTGCCGGCGCCGGCCGCACCCCGCGCAGCGAGCGAACCGGCGGGACCTGGCGGACGAGCCGGACTGTAAGCCGGATTCTGTGCCCACCGGTCACCCGGTGGCGGCGGCCATCCATCTCGGGGCGCCGTTGCCGGCGTCCTCCTGCGGCCTACCCGGAAGCTCGGGCGGGCCGCCCTCGAACGCTTCCTGTCTGGCCTTGCTCCGGGTGGGGTTTACCGAGCCGCACCGGTCGCCCGGTGCGCTGGTGGTCTCTTACACCACCGTTTCACCCTTGCCGAGCCTCTCGCCCCGAGGGGTCCGACGTCGGCGGTCTGTTCTCTGTGGCACTGTCCCGCGGGTCACCCCGGGTGGGCGTTACCCACCACCCTGCCCTGTGGAGTCCGGACTTTCCTCGGCGATGCCCCCTCGGGCACCGACGCGGCCGCCCGTCCGGCTCGTCCACCCCGAGCCTAGCGCCGTTCCCCGTCCTCGATGACGAACCGGACCCCGCCGCGCTCGACGTCCACGGACTCGAGCCGGACCCCGACCCTGGTACCCAACGCGACCGGACCGGCGGCCCGTGCGGTGGCCAGCACCGCCGGGTCGAGTACCTGCACCTTGGCCCCCGAGCGGTGCTCGTCGACCACCACGGCCTCGAACACCTCCCCCACCCGGTGCGCCAGCACCGCCGCCTCGACCAGGTCGGTGCACTCCCGCTCCAGCCGGCCGGCGACCTGGTCGGTGGCGGACATGATCGCCGGCAGCTCGCCGAGCGCCGTCAGCGCCCACGGCGGCACGGCGGCGCCGGTGGCCACGGCGTGACAGACCACCAGGGCGAACCGATCCACCAGACGCCGCAGCGGGGCGGTCACGTGGGCGTAGGGAGCGGCGACCGCCGCGTGAGTGGTGACCCGCGGCGGGTCGCCGTCCGGGGTGAGGGGGGTGTACCCGGCACCGCGGAACAGCGCCCCCGCCTCGTGCATCAGCGCCAGTTCCCGGGGGACCTCGCGGCGCAGTGAGCGCAGCAGCTCGCCGTAGGGCTGGCGCTCGCTCCAGTCGACCCCCAGCGCCCGGGCCTGGCGCCGGAACCGGTCGAGGGTCCGCTGGTCCGGGCTCGGCAGGGTGCGCAGGATGCCGGTCCCCGCTCGCAGCATCAGCCGCGCGGCCGCCATCCCGGTCATCAGCGACAGTTGGGCGTTCCAGTCCTCCGACGCCAGTTGCGGACGCAACGTCAACTCGTAATGGCCGTCGACGGCATCGATCTCCTGCTCGGGCAGCGGCAGGCTGGCGCCGCCGCGGCGACGTTCGAGCGCGACCCGGTGCCGGCCGACCTCCCGCAACAGCACCGCCTGCGCGGACACCTCGTCCAGACCACCCTCCTCGATCGGGGCGCCGTCCTCGGGGTGGGTGTCGCAGGCGGACTGGACCTGCTCGTAGTCGAGCCGGTGACGGCTGCGCACCAGCGCCCGTACCAGGTCCACCGACTCGACCTCGCCGGTGGCCCCGAGCTCGAACCGCCAGACGAACGCCGGCCGGTCGCACCCCTCGAGCAGGCTGGCCGCGCCCTCGCTGAGCACCGGCGGGTGCAGCGGCGTCCGCCGGTCCGGGGCGTACACGGTCTGCCCGCGCCGCCGCGCCTCGACATCGACCGGCGAGGACGGCGCGACGTAGGCCGGGACGTCGGCGATCGCGTAGTCCACCCGGTAGCCGCCGGCCGGACCGCCGCTGCGGGCCAGGTGCATCGCCTGGTCGAGATCGGTCGAGCCGGCCGGGTCGACGGTGACGAACGGGACCTCCCGCAGGTCGACCCGGGCCTCGGCGGCGGGACCGGTCTCGGCGGCCCGCGAGGCGGCCGCCAGCACCTCGGGCGGGAAGTCGTCGGGCAGCGACAGGTCGCGTCGCACCCGGGCGAATCGGGCCGCGAGCAGGGACACCGACGACTCGCGGCCACCGAGCCGCACGCTGCGCCGCACCATGCGCGCACCCTACGCCGGGCCCCCCTAGGCTCATCGACCGTGCTCATCCTGCTGCCGCCGTCCGAGGGCAAGGCCGACCCCGCCCCGCGGGGGCCGCCCGCTCGACCTCGACGCGCTGTCCTTCCCCGAGCTGACCCCGGTCCGCGCTCGGATCCTGGACTCCGCGGCCCGCGGTCCCCGAGCTCGCCGAGGTGCTGGGGGAACGCTGGGACGTCGAACTGGTGGCGCCGCGCCGAACCGGGCAGAGCTGGACCCTCGACGTCCTCGCCCATTGAGCCCGCCTACCGTGAACCCATGACTCCCGAGGAATTCCGCACCGCCGGACACACTCTGATCGACTGGATCGCCGACCACCGCGAACGCATCCCCGAGCTGCCGGTCCAGGCCCAGGTGGCGCCCGGTGAGATCGCCGCCGCGCTGGCGCCGTCCGCCCCCGAGCGCCCGCAGCCCTTCCCCGAGGTGCTCGCCGACCTGGAGCGGATCGTCGTCCCCGGGATCACTCAGACCCAGCACCCGGGCTTCTTCGGCTGGTTCCCGTCCAACGCCTCGCTGGCCTCGGTGCTCGGGGACATCGCCTCCTCCGGCCTGGGCGCGCTCGGGATCACCTGGCAGAGCGCCCCGGCACTGACCGAGGTCGAGCTCGTGGTCACCGACTGGCTGCGCGCCGAAACCGGGCTGAGTCCCGCCTGGCACGGCGCGATCCACGACACCGCCTCGACCGCGTGCCTGGTCGCAATGCTGGCCGCCCGTGAACGGGCCGGCGACTACGGCGAGACCCGCGGCGGATTGCAGGCCGAGCCGACCCCGTTGGTGGTCTATACCTCCCCGCACGCGCACTCCTCGGTCCCCAAGGCCGTCGCGCTGGCCGGTTACGGCGCCGACAACCTGCGCCTGGTGGACGTCGACCCGCAGACCTTCGCGATGCGCCCGGACGCGCTCGCGGCGGCGATGGCGGACGACGTGGCCGCGGGCCGGCGCCCCGCCGCGGTGGTCGCCTCGGTGGGCACCACGGGCACCACCTCCGTGGACCCGGTCGCCGAGATCGTCGCGGTGGCCGCCCGCCACGGCGCCTGGGTCCACGTGGACGCCGCGATGGCGGGTTCGGCGATGCTGCTGCCGGAACACCGCGGACTGTTCACCGGCGTCGAGGACGCCGATTCGCTGTCCTGGAACCCACACAAGTGGCTGGGCACGGTGCTGGACTGCTCGCTGCTGTACCTGCGCGACGTCGATCACCTGGTCCGGGTGATGTCGACGGATCCGAGCTATCTGCGCTCGGCGGCCGACGACGAGCTCGCCCGGGCCGGAGTGCCGCAGTACAAGGACTGGGGGATTCCG
>CAYYCE010000217.1:0-5615 GCA_964469635.1 uncultured Kineosporiaceae bacterium | reverse complement strand
CCGCTCGTCCCGGTGCGGACCGCGGTGCCGTTCGCCGCCGCCCCGTCCGCGCCCTCCCAGGCCACCGCCCCGGCCATCCCCTCGGCGGCCCCCGCCGCCGTCCGGGTCCGGGGGGCCTCGACCCGGATGGGCGACGTGGTCGTCGGCGGGCTGCTGCTCGCCGGCGGACTGGCGGTGCTGGGCAACCGGCTCGGCTGGCAGGTGCCGCTCGGCGCGGCGCTGCCGCTGATCGTCGTGCTGGGCGGGGCCGCCCTGGTCTACACCCAGCTCGACGAGGTGCAGGGCACCCGATGGGCGCTGACCGAGGGCAGCGGCCGCGGCACCTGGCTGCGGGTGGCGGCCGGGGTGCTGCTGGTGCTCAGCGGCGTGCTGCTGGCCGTGATCAACAGCAGGGACGTCGCCTACGCGGGCCGGGTGCTGGTGGCCGTCGCGGCCATGCTCGGCGGTGTGCTGCTGGTGTTGGCGCCGTGGGGGATCCGGTTCTGGCGCGACCTGGGCACCGAGCGGGAGGCCGCGGCCCGCGAGGCCGAGCGCGCCGAGATCGCGGCCCACCTG
Organism: uncultured Kineosporiaceae bacterium; assembly: GCA_964469635.1. Taxonomy (GTDB): domain Bacteria; phylum Actinomycetota; class Actinomycetes; order Actinomycetales; family Kineosporiaceae; genus JADJPO01. The sequence goes on along the minus strand of CAYYCE010000217.1, from coordinate 5,060 downwards.
CACGACTCGGTGCTGCAGACCCTGGCGTTGATCCAGCGCGGCAGCGACGACCCGGGCCAGGTCACGCGGCTGGCCCGCACCCAGGAACGCGAGCTGCGCAGCTGGCTGTACGGCGGCGGGCCGGCCGGGGCGGGTCAGGCGGACGCCACCCTGGACGGTCGGGTCCGGGCCGTGGCCGCCGAGGTCGAGGACCGCCAGGGGGTCGCGGTGGACGTCATCGTGGTCGGTGACCGGCCGGCGGACGAGCGGGGAGAGGTGCTCGTGGCCGCGCTGCGGGAGGCGATGGTCAACGCCGTCCGGCACGCCGGTGCCCCGGTGACGGTCTACGTCGAATCGGGCACGGACGGCGTGGAGGCGTTCGTGCGCGACCGTGGACCCGGGTTCGACTTGTCGTCGGTGCCCGCCGACCGGCACGGCGTCCGGGAGTCGATCATCGCCCGGATGACCCGCCACGGTGGCACGGCCTCGGTGCGCAGCGTCCCCGGAGAGGGCACCGAGGTCAGGCTGGAGCTGCCCGACGTCCGGGACGAGACCGGCGACGGCGACGGCGACGGCGACGAGAGTAGCGTCGGCTCGGGCGCGAGCGGGGAGGACCGATGACGACCGGCCGGACGATTCGACTGCTGCTGGTGGACGACCACGCCATGGTGCGCAGCGGGGTGCGCACCGAGCTGTCCGGCCACCCCGAGCTCGAGATCGTGGGCGAGGCCGCCGACGTCGAGTCGGCCATCACCCAGGTGCACACGCTGCGCCCGGACGTGGTGCTGCTCGACGTCCACCTGCCGGGCGGCACGGTGCGCCCGGGCGGCAAGGAGGTGCTGCAGCGCAGCGCGGACCTGCTGTCGGGTGACGAGGGGCACCCCGCGGTGCGGTTCCTGGCCTTGTCGGTCTCCGACGCCGCCGAGGATGTGATCGCCGTGATCCGTTCCGGGGCGAGGGGTTACGTCACCAAGACGATCAGCGGCCCGGATCTGGCGGCGGCCGTCCGCCGGGTCGCCGAGGGCGACGCGGTGTTCTCGCCCCGGCTGGCCGGGTTCGTGCTCGACGCCTTCGGCACCGGGGCCGGCGAGGTGGCCGCCGTGGACGACGAGCTCGACCGCCTCTCGGCCCGCGAGCGCGAGGTGATGCGGCTGATCGCCCGTGGCTACGCCTACAAGGAGGTGGCCAAGGAACTGTTCATCTCGGTGAAGACCGTGGAGACCCACGTCTCTGCGGTGCTGCGCAAGCTGCAGTTGTCCAACCGCAACGAACTCACCCGGTGGGCGGCCGACCGGCGGCTGCTGTGAGGTGCTCGCGGATCCCGGTCGAGCAGACGCCCGGGGTCCGCGGCAGGTAGACCACCCGACACAGGTCCGAGAGGTCGTCGAACCGCCCCTGCCAGTCGTCCCCGATGCCGAAGACGGCCGCCCCGTAGCGGATCACGTCGTCGCGCTTCTGCTCCCAGGCATGCTCGGGGAATACCTCGTCGACGTCCCGCAGGGCCCCGACGAGCAGCGCCCTGTCGGCGTAGCCGAACGTGCTCCGCTTACCCTTGACGGCGTTGAACCCGTCGGTCGAGACGCCCACGACGAGCCGGGTGCCGAGCTCGCGCAGTCGGCGCAGCATCAGCACGTGGCCGACGTGCAGCAGGTCGAAGGTGCCGTAGGTGATCACCGTGACCCGGGTCGCCGGGCCGGGCGCGACGGGTCCCGTCACGACAGGTCCAGCTCGCGCATCACGTCCTCGACGACGCACTCGGCCACCCGCCCACCGGCGCCGTCGTCGCCCTCCCCGAGGTGCTCCGCGCCGATCCGGTCCGCGTCCGGGGCGGCCGCCCGGCCGGCGACGACATCCCCCAGGAAGTCGGCGACGTCCGACCAGCGCTCGGCCGCCGGGATCGCGGCCATGAACGCGGCGTCGGAGTTCAGCGGCGCGCCGCCGGGGCGGTGCAGGTACAGCACCGGACGGCGCAGCGGCAGGTACTCGGGGATCAGCGAGCTCTGGTCGCTGAGCAGTGCGTCGGCCGCGGCGAAGGCGCTCAGGTAGTCGCGGGAGTCGTCGAGGACGACGTTGCGCTGGCGCTCGCAGGTGGCCCGGAAGGTGCGGTTCACCTTGGCCAGGGCGGGGATCCGCGCCAGGTCGAGCAGCAGCCGGAAGTGCGGTCGGATGATCAGGCCGAGGTCGCGCCGGGTCGAGGCGAAGTAGCTCAGCATCGGTTCGACGTGCATCAGGAACGTCGACCAGCCGTCCTCGGCGATGGTGAAGTGCGGGTTCCACAGGACATTGAGCTCGGAACCGGTCGCCTCGCGCAGCGCCGTGCCCGGGGACGGGTCCCGGCGCAGGGCGAGGACCCGCTCCCGCTTCACCGAGCCCACGGTCCGGACGTGGCCGTCCCCGGCGGTGCAGCGGCGGGCGAACAGCTCCCGCTGGCCGGTCGTGGGGGCGAACACGCGCCAGGCGATGTTGTGCAGCAGGCCGTCGTACTGCCGCCGTTCCTGGGTCTGCTCGCCGCCGATGTTCGTGCCGTAGGGGGAGTAGACCAGGCGGATCCCCGCCGCGGCGAGGTCGGGCACCCGAAGCCCCTCGGGGCGGAACTCGTCGTAGCCGTCGCAGAGCACCATGACGTCGAGCCCGCTCATCGAGGCCCGCAGCCACGCCTCGTCCCGGGTCTGCCAGCCCGCCTGGGCCAGCACCGCGGACGTCTCGCCCCGGTAGCGGCTCAGGGAACTGTCCAGGGCCACCACGTCGAGGTCGACCCGGGGGTGCTCACGCAGGGCGTCGGCGATCGTCTCCAGCGATCCCCAGCTGTCCAGATGCTGCACCAGGACGGCGGCCCGCAGCCGGCCGCCGGCCCCGATCCGGTCGCGGCGCCGCTCCTCGTCGGCGGCGGCGATCTGCTGCAGTGCCATGGCCCGCATCTGGGTCAGATACCGGTCCAGGCCGCCGTGGCCGGGCCGGCCCTGATCGGGGACCTGGCGGGCCGTGCTGGTGAGCCGGCTCAGCTTGGCCGTCAGCGAGTCGTCCTCCTCCGTCCGGCCGACGCCGCCGAGGGCCGGGTCGCGCAGCACGAGTTGCGACCCCGAGGCCGGCGCCGAGGTGCCGTCGTCGCAGGAGGTCACCTGGAAGTCCGCGGTCTCCCGGCCGGGCGGGCCGGCGGGTGGCGGCTCCTGCTGCTCCTGCCCGCCCCAGATCTCCTGCGCCAGGGCGGCCAAGAGGATCACCGCGCGGGCGTTGCCGGCGACGTCCACGCCCTGCTCCACCTCGAGCACCACGGTGTGCTCGGGCTCCTCGGCCTCGGCCAGGAGCACGATCTCCGGTAGCTGGTCCGGGTGCGGGCACACCCGCGAGCACCGCTCCGCCAGCGCAACGGCGTCCGTCTCGGCCGGGTCCGGGACGCCGCGCAGCCGGATGGCGAGGTCGACCGGGTCGGTGGCGGTGAACAACTGCATCGCCGCGGACATCACCACGTCGCCGTGGGCCGGCTCGTCCCGCTCGAGCCGAAGCAGCACCGACACCCGGCGCTTCGCGCCGTCCGGCGAGGCCCCCGAGAGGTGCCCGGCAGGGGACAGGGTCATACCTGTTGATCGACCGCTGAGCGTCGGTCTTGAGGTCCCCCTACGATCCTGGGATATGTCGATCGTCTACGAGCTCGTCGTCGTCCTGCACCTGCTCGGCATGGCAGCCCTGGTGGGCGGCTATCTCACGGTGGTCCGGGCCCCCCGCATCGTTCCGGGGATGGTGTACGGGGCCCTGACGCAGGTGGTCACCGGGATCGCCCTGGTGGGAATGCGCGAATCGGGCGCCGTGACGGGCGAGGACCCGCTCAACCGGGTCAAGATCACCGTGAAGCTGGCCGTCGCCCTGGTGGTGCTCGTGCTGGCCTGGGCCAACCGCAGGCGCGAGGACGCCCCGACCGGGGTGGCGCACGCGGTCGGCGGCCTCGCCGTCCTCAACGTGCTGGTGGCGGCGCTGTGGGCGTAGCTGCGCGTCGGGGGTGACCGAGGCCAGTGCCGAGTTCCTCCGGCCGGGCTCCTCCGGCCGGGTTCACGCCGTCCGGATGATGCGGAACCCCTCGGCCATGGCCCCCTCGGGCAGATGGAGGACACCCGCGATGCGCTCGGCCCATTCACGCAGCATCCCCTCGAGATCGTCCAGATGGCCGGTCTGGCTCGCGTGGGCCCGCAGCGCCGCGATCTTGCGCTCGAAGGTCTTCTCGATCGGGACGCCGTGGTCGGGTGCCGGGTCGGCCATCAGCCACACCTCCCGGACCGTCCAGGGCTCCAGACCCTCCTCGGAGACCAGCTCCGGGAAGGCGAACGGGTTGCGGGCCGCGGGGTAGACCGCCCGGATGCCCGCCTCTCCGGCCGCCAGGTGATCCGGGTGGCTGGCCCCGATGCGCTGCCAGTTCCGTTCCGGGGAGGGCATCAGCATCCGGTCGGGGCGCACCTGCCGGATGACCCGCACGATGTCCCGCTGGAGCGCGAAGGTCGGTTCGAGCCAGCCGTCCCGATAGCCGTCGAGGAACCGGACGTCGTGGACGCCGACGGCGGCGGCCGCCGCCCGCTGCTCCCGTTCGCGCAGCTCGGACATCTGCTCACGGGGGGTGTCGTCGAACCCGCCCTGGTCGCCGCGGGTACACAACAGGTAGGTCACCTCGATACCGGACTCCACCCAGCCGGCGATGGTGCCGGCGCAGCCGAAGTCGAGGTCATCGGGATGGGCGGCCAGGCACAGGATGCGGGTCACGTCGTCGATGGGCACGGGGAGATGCTACGTGGCTCGGCCCCGCGCGGTGGCGCCGAGTCGCGGAGAACGGTCGCTACGCGCAGGCGCGCCGTTCGTGGTCGAGCAGCCATCGCGCCAGCGTCGTGCCGACGTACAGCTGGACGGTCCGCGACCCCGCCTCGTCGGGCCTCGCCGGCGGCCGACCCTGCGCAGGGCACCGGCCGCCAGATCGACCCTCGCCTCCGCCTCGATCCCCTCGTCGTCGGGCAGCTGGCCGCGACCGGGCAACTCGCGGCTCTGGGGTCACTCCGCCGTTCCCGCCCACTCGGCCGTGGTCCTCTCGAGCGTCGTGGGCG
>CAYYCE010000216.1:0-5639 GCA_964469635.1 uncultured Kineosporiaceae bacterium | reverse complement strand
GTCGGCCACCGGCTTCTCCCACAAGAGGGTCGTCATGGGGGTGGCCAACCAGCGGGTCATCGTGCGCCAGTTGGACCTACCCTGGCTCGAACCGGACGAACTGCGCAACTCCCTGGCCTTCCATGTCCAGGACTTCCTGCCGATCGACGCCACGGCGGCCGTGCTCGACTACTTCCCGCTGGAGGAGGTCACCGACCCCGTCGGTGGGCGCAAGCTACGAGGCCTCCTGGTGGCCGCCTCGCGCGACACCGTGCTGGCCAACGTGCGGTGCGCCGAGAAGGCCGGCCTGACCGTGGTCTCGGTGGATCTCACCTCGTTCGCGGTGCTGCGGGCGCTGGGCAAGCAGAACCAGGCGGAGGTGGAGACCGAGGCGCTGATCGACATCGGGGCCAGGGTGACCAACATCGTGGTCTACAGCGGTGGCCAGCCCCGGTTCGTCCGGATCCTGCTCATGGGTGGCCAGGACGTCACCGACGCCATCTCGGAACGCCTGGGGGTGCCGCTCGGGCAGGCCGAGGCGATGAAACAGCAGGTGGCCTTCGCCGGTTCGTCGGAGGACCTCGCCGCCGTGGGGCGCGTCGTGGGCGCCACCGCTCAGGAGTTCGTCGACGAGGTCCGCGGCTCGCTCGACTACTACGCGGCCTCCAACCCCGGCGCCCCGGTCGAGCGGATCCTGGTCTCCGGCGGCGGGTCCCGGCTGGACGGGCTCGCGGAACGGCTTCAGGCCGCGACCCGGGTCCCGGTGTTCGCCGGTGATCCGATGGCCAATCTGCGGATCGGCCGCACGGGTCTGGACGACGCCCAGCTCGCCTTCGTCAAACCCCTGGCCGCGGTGCCGGTGGGCCTCGCACTGGGAGCGATCTGATGACGGTGACGGCACCGGAGACCCCGGTCACCCGGGCGCGGGTGGAGTGGGCCACCGTCCCGCGCGTGAACCTGCTGCCGCCCGAGGTGATCGAGGCGCGGAGGTTCCGCAGGATCCAGGGCCTGCTGGCCATGGCCGTCGGGGTGACCGTGCTCCTGGGCGTGTTGTTGACGATCTGGGCCCAGCACCAGGTGAGTGTGGCCAACGACGCACTGGACGTGGTCGCGGCGCGGACCGTGGAACTGCACAAACAGGAGGCCGAGTACGCCGAGGTGCCGAAGGTGTTGGCCCAGGTGGACGCCGCCCAGACCGCCCGTGAGAACGCGATGGCCAAGGACGTCCTGTGGTACCGCTTCCTCGACGAGCTCGCCGTGGCCACACCGTCCACGGTGTGGCTCGGCACGCTGGACCTGGTGCTGCCGGACACCGCGCAGGTGGTGGCGACCGACCCGCTCACCCCACCCGGGATCGGCGAGATCACGGTCACGGGTACCGCGAAGGTCTTCCCCGACGTCGCCAGCTGGTTGAGCTCGGTGGCCACGGTCCACGGGATGGACGTCTCGCGGCTGCAATCGGCGGCGGTCGCCCAGGGGGAGACCGGGGGGGCGAAGATCGCCTTCACCTCCACGGTCACCGTCACCGAGTCGGCCCTGTCCCACCGGTACGATCGAAAGGCCGGCTGAGAGATGCTGAAGACACGGACATCACGGTGGTCCGCCATGACCGCCCTGCTGTGTGTCGGGTTGCTCGCCCTGGGCTGGTTCCTGCTGGTCTCGCCGCGGCTCGCCCACGCCGGCGAGATCAGGAATGAGGCCGAGAGCAAACGCGCCCAGAACGACGCGCTGCACTTGAAGGTGGCGCAGTTGCGGGCGCAGTTCGCCGAACTCCCCAAGAGCCAGGCCGAGCTGGATCAGATCTACCTGCAGATGCCGATGGACGCCGCCATGCCGACCCTGGTGCGGACCGTCGACGCGGCCGCCACGAGCTCGGGGGTCGAGCTGCGGTCGCTGACCCCGGCCATGGCCACGGTGCTCGAGCCCCCGCAGACCGCCGCGCCGGCGGCGACCGCCGCGCCGGCGGCGACCGCGGGGACCGGCCAGGGCGGCGGGAGCGCGGCGCCCTCCGCCACCGCCGCCTCGACCTCCGCGGGGATCAGGGTGGTCGCCATCCCGGTGACCATCGTGACCGCCGGGGAGTACTTCCAGCAGGTGCTGTTCCTCAAGAAGCTGCAGGCCGAGATGACCCGGCTGCTGGCGGTCTCCAACCTGCAGTTGGCGGTGGACACCGACTCGAACGACTCGTCCGGGGTGACCATGACGGTCACCGGGCAGGTCTTCGCGCTGCCCGATGCCGACACCGGCACCACCACGGGGTCGGCGACCGCGACGGCCACCCCATCGAGTTCCGCGACCCAGGCACCGGCCACCACCGCAGGGGGGTCCAACTCATGAACCCGACCGAGGCCAGCCAGACCTTCGGCCAGACCACCGCCGAGATCCCCGACCAGGCGGGACCGCCGGACGTCGAGCAGCTGCCGGCGGGCGGCGCCCGGAGGATCGCGCCGCTGCACATCGCGCTCGGCGGGGTCCTGGTGGTCGCGATGGCCGCCGGGGCCGGATACCTGCTGATGTCCCGCGGCACGGGCGACGAGGCCGCCTCGGCTCACCCGACGGCGCAGTCCGCGGCGGCCTCGGCCGAGGCCAGCGCCTCGGTCGCGGGCCCGGCCACGGCGGCGCCGACGCGCAACCCGTTCGCGGTGCTCGCCGGGACGACCGCTGCGGCGACCAGCGCCGCGCCGGTCGTGGCCTCGACGGTGACCTCCACCGCGACGACGACGCAACAGGTGAGCGTCACGGTCAGCAGCACGATCACCACGACGGCGACGGTGAAGGCGACCTACGCGTTCGTGTCCGGTTGGGACGGCGCCGATCCCACCAAGGTCCTGCTGGTGGTCAACAACTACGGGGCGGCCCTGCTGGCCGAGGGCGACGAGGCCCATGGCGTGACCTACGACCACCAGGACGACACCGACGCCGACTGCGCGTGGGTCATGCCGTCGAGCGCGACGAGCCCGTCGAAGGTCTGCACCGGTCAGGGGATCAAGCTCGGCTGAGCCGGCGTCGGCGTCGGCTCCGGCTCGTGTCCTGGCCGGATCGAGGGCATGGCAGGATCGAGCCATGCTGCGCTGGCTGACTGCTGGGGAGTCGCACGGTCCCTGCCTGATCGGCGTCCTCGAGGGGATGCCCGCCGGCGTCCGGGTGAGCACCGCGGACCTTGACGCGGCCCTGGCGCGACGGCGGCTGGGATACGGACGCGGTGCCCGGATGTCGTTCGAGGCGGACGCCGTCCGCATCGTCGGCGGCGTCCGGCACGGACTCACCCAGGGCGGGCCGGTCGCCGTCGAGATCGGCAACAGCGAGTGGCCCAAGTGGCAGACCGTGATGGCGGCCGACCCGGTGCCCGCCGACGTCCTCGACGCGCAGGCCCGCAACGCGCCGCTGACCCGCCCCCGTCCCGGTCACGCCGACCTGGTCGGCATGCAGAAGTACGGTTTCGCCGACGCCCGGCCCGTGCTCGAGCGGGCCTCGGCCCGCGAGACCGCCGCCCGGGTGGCCCTGGGCGCGGTGGCCGAGGCCTTCCTGGCCCAGGTCGGGGGGATCCGCCTGGTCTCGCACACCGTGGCCATCGGCCACATCACCATCCCGGACGAAGCCCCACCGCCCGGTCCCGACGCCGCCGAGCGGCTGGACGAGGATCCGGTGCGCTGCGCGGACCCGACCACCGGCGCGGCGATGATGGCCGAGATCGACGACTGCCTCAAGGCCGGGGACACCCTCGGCGGCGTGGTCGAGGTGCTCGCCCACGGCGTGCCGCCGGGACTGGGCTCCCACGTCCACTGGGACCGTCGGCTGGACGCCCGGCTGGCCGGGGCCCTCATGGGGATCCAGGCGATCAAGGGAGTCGAGGTCGGCGACGGCTTCCGGACGGCGGCCCGGCGGGGTTCGGCGGCCCACGACGAGATCGAGCGCGACGGCGACGGGGTGATCGTGCGCCGGACAGGACGGGCGGGCGGCACCGAGGGGGGGATGTCCACCGGCGACGTGCTGCGGGTGCGCGCGGCCATGAAGCCGATCTCGACCGTGCCCCGGGCCCTGGACACCGTCGACGTGGCCACCGGGGATGCGGCCGTCGCGATCAATCAGCGCTCCGACGTGTGCGCCGTGCCCGCGGCCGGGGTTGTGGCCCAGGCCATGGTCGCCCTGGTGCTGGCCGAGGCGGTGCTGGAGAAGTTCGGCGGCGACAGCGTCACCGAGACCTCCCGCAACCTCACCTCCTATCTGGCGGCGTTGCCCGACCTGCTGCGCCCCGCGCCGCGACCGTGACCCGGCTGGTCCTGCTGGGGCTGCCCGGTTCGGGTGCCTCGGGGGTGGGCCGGCTGCTGGCCGAGCGGTGGCGGGTGCCGCTGCACGACAGCGACCGGGAGCTCGAACGGCGGTTCGGGATGAGCATCGGCCAGATCATCGTCGACGCCGGTGAGCGGGCCTTCCGGGACGCCGAGCGGCAGGTGGTGCTCGCGGCGCTCGCGGGCCCCGCCGACGGGGTGGATCCCACCGATGCCCCGGACGCCGGCGCCGGCGTGGTCGTCGTCGGCGGCGGTGCGGCGGCCGACCCCGACGTCGCCCGGGCGGTGTCCGGCGCCGGGGCCCCGGTCGCGTTCCTGGACGTCTCGCTGGCCTCGGCGGTGCGCCGGCTGGGGCTGCAGGGCGGCGCCGTGGGAGGTCTGGGCAGCCCACGGGCGATCTGGCAGCGGCTGGCCGGGGAACGTCGCCGATCCTGTTCGGCGTTGGCCACGATCGTGCTGCCGACCGACGAGGTCACCGTCGAGCAGGTGGCCGACGAGTTGGCCGGACGACTGGGGAGGGATCGCGGGTGAGACGGATCAGGGTGGGCGGCGGCGCGCCGGGGGAGGCCGCCGACGGCACCGCCTACGACGTGGTGGTCGGCCGCGACCTCGCCACCCAGGTGCCGGTGCTGCTGCCCGGGGCCCTGCGGGTCGCCGTGCTGTCCTCGCCGATGGTCGCCGCGACCGCCTCGGCGGTCGCCCAGGGGCTGCGTCGCGGTGGGTTCGAGGTTCACACCCGAGAGCTGCCGGACGCCGAGGCCGCCAAGACCGCCGAGGTGGCCGCGGGCGCCTGGGAGATGCTGGGGCGGGCCTCGTTCACCCGGACGGACGCCGTGGTCTCGGTCGGCGGGGGTGCCGTCACCGACGTCGCCGGGTTCGTCGCGGCCACCTGGCTGCGGGGCGTTCGGGTGGTGCACGTGCCGACCACGCTGCTGGCCATGGTGGATGCCGCGGTGGGGGGCAAGACCGGGATCAACACCGCCGAGGGCAAGAACCTCGTCGGTTCCTTCCACCCGCCCGCCGGGGTGGTCTGCGATCTCGACACCCTCCTCACCCTGCCCACCGTGGATCTGATCGCCGGCATGGCCGAGGTGGTCAAGGCCGGGTTCATCGCCGACCCGGTGATCCTGGAGCGTGTCGAGGCCGATCCGGGCGGGGCACTGGACGTCGCCGGCGCTCTGCTGCCCGAACTGGTCGAGCGGGCGGTGGCGGTCAAGGCCGACGTGGTGAGCCGGGATCTGAAGGAGTCCTCGCTGCGTGAGATCCTCAACTACGGCCACACCTTCGCCCACGCCGTCGAGCAGGTGGAGGGCTACACCTGGCGGCACGGTGACGCGGTGGCGGTGGGCATGCTCTTCGCGGCCGAGCTCG
>CAYYCE010000215.1:0-5649 GCA_964469635.1 uncultured Kineosporiaceae bacterium | reverse complement strand
CCGACGGCGGGGCGCGGCGGGAGGTGACGGCCGTCGAACGCGCCGACACCGTCGCCGTCGAGGAGCCGCTGGAGATCCGCCTGGGGCACGACGAGGAGGCCATCGAGCCCTTCTCGGTCACCATGCGCACCCCGGGCCACGACCTCGACCTGGCCCTGGGCTTCCTGGTGGGCGAGGGCGTGATCACCGGCCCCGGGGACGTCGTCACCGCCCGGCACTGCGCGGACGCCGCGGTGGATGCGGACGGCAGGCCCACGCACAACGTGGTCGAGGTGATCCTCGCCGGGCACGTGGCCGCGCCGTCCCGGGCACTGGCACGCCAGGTGAGCAGCGCCTGCGGGATCTGCGGAACCGAGTCCATCGAGCAGGTCCGGGCCCGATGCCGGGTGGACGTCGCCGACGACCACACCCGCCTGGACCCCACCGTCCTGGCCGACCTGCCCGCCAGGCTGCGGGCGGGCCAGCGCGGCTTCGCCCGCACCGGCGGGATGCACGCGGCCGGGCTGTTCGACGCCGGCGGCGCGCTGCTGTGCCTGCGCGAGGACGTCGGCAGACACAACGCCCTCGACAAGGTGATCGGCTGGGCGTTGCAGGCCGCTCGGCTGCCGCTGCGTGGCACCGTCGTCCAGGTCAGCGGCCGGGCCTCGTTCGAGTTGGTGCAGAAGGCGGCCACCGCCGGGTGTCCGGCGCTGGCCGCGGTCTCGGCACCGTCGTCCCTGGCCGTCGACCTGGCCGGGCAGGTCGGCCTGACCCTGGTGGGCTTCTCGCGTGGCGAGACCTTCACCGCCTATGCCGCAGGACATCGCATAGATGACCGATGACAAGGGGACCGATGACAAGGGGTTCTGGCGGCGAGGCGCCTCGACCCCCATGATGAAGGCCATACCGAGCCCTCGACAGGGAGTATCCGATGTCGCATACCCTGGCCACGCTCTTCGGCGACCGCGTCCGGTCGCTCGGCGCCGAGGAGGCGTTCCGGGCACCGAGCGGCGACGGATGGTCGTCGCTGACCTGGTCCGAGACCGACGCCAGGGCCCGTGAGCTCGCCGCCGGGCTGCTCTCGCTCGGGCTGACCCCCGAGGACCGGGTGGCGCTGGCCTCCACCACCCGGCTGGAGTGGATCCTGGTCGACCTGGCGGTCGCGCTGGCCGGCGGCGCCACGGCGGCCGTGTACCCGAACACGCAGGAGGGGGACGTCGCCTACATCGTCGCCGACTCCGAGTCCGTGCTCGCGGTGGTCGAGGACGGCCTGCAGGTCGCCAAGCTGCGCCACACCAGGTCCGAGATCCCCGCGGTGCGCACCGTCGTGGTGATCGACCCGTCCGCCCTGGGCGCTCCAGATGAGGACGGCAGCTGGGACGACGGCTGGATCATCGCTCTCGACGAGCTCGCCCAGCGGGGCCGGAACCATCTCGAGGCACACCCCAGCGCGGTGGACGACGCCATCGCCGACGCTCGGCCCGAGCACCTGGCCACCCTGCTCTACACCTCGGGCACCACCGGCCGTCCCAAAGGCGTCGAGCTCACGCAGTCGAACTGGGTCTACCTCGCCCGCGCGGTCGAAGAGGCCGACGTCCTGTCGTTCGACGACCTGCACTTCCTCTGGCTGCCGCTGTCCCACTCGTTCGGCAAGCTGCTGCTCGCCGTCCAGTACCGGATCGGCTTCACCACCGCCGTGGACGGTCGGATCGACCGGATCGTCGACAACCTGGCGGTCATCCGACCCACCGTCATGGCGGCCGCACCGCGCATCTTCGAGAAGGTCCACGCCCGCGTGAACTCCATGACCGCCGAGGAGGGCGGGGCGAAGAAGCAGATCTTCGACTGGGCGTTCCGCGTCGGTCTCGCGTGCGTGCGCCGCGAACAGGCGGGCCGCTCGATCCCGCCGGTCCTGGCGCTGCAGCGGGCCGTCGCGGACAGGCTCGTGTTCACCAAGATCCGTGACCGGCTCGGCGGACGGGTCACCACCCTGGTCTCCGGCAGCGCCGCCCTGCCCCCGACGATCGCCGAGTGGTTCGCCGCCGCCGGGCTGCCGATCCTCGAGGGGTACGGCATGACCGAGACGACCGGTGCCTGCATGGTGAACCGGCCCGACCGGCTGCGGATCGGTTCGGTGGGGATCCCGTTCGTGGATACCGAGGTGAGGATCGCGGACGACGGCGAACTGCTGCTGCGCTCCCCGGGCATCATGCGCGGGTACCACAACCTGCCGGAGCAGACCGCGGCGGTGCTCGATGCAGAGGGCTGGCTGGCGACCGGCGACATCGCCGAGCAGGACGCCGACGGTTTCGTCAAGATCACCGACCGGAAGAAGGATCTGGTCAAGACCAGCGGCGGCAAGTACATCGCCCCGAGCGCCATCGAGGGGTCCATCAAGGCGGCCAGCCCGCTGGTGGGCCAGGTGGTCGTGATCGCCGACGGGCGCAAGTTCCCCGGCGCCCTGATCGCCATCGACGCCGACGCCGCGCTCTCATGGGGCCAGACGCACGGGGTCGACGCAGCGAAGGTCCCCGAGGACGAGCGCATCCGCGAGGAGCTGCAGGACGCCGTCGACGAGGTCAACCTGACGCTCAACCGGTGGGAGCAGATCAAGCAGTTCAGGATCCTGCCCCGCGAGCTGGACGTCGACTCCGGCGAACTCACGCCGAGCCTGAAGATCAAGCGCAACGTGGTGACCCGGGCCTACTCCGAACTGATCGAGGAGATGTACGTCTGATCGGTCGGGACTACTGGGGACCGGCGCCGTTCGACCAGCCCAGAGACGGGTTGTACCGCAGGGCGTTGGGCGCGCACTCGCATTCGAAGGCGATCTTCATCGGGGCGATCCTGCCCTCGTCCTTGAGTCGGAACAGCCGGTCCACGACGCGGTCCCGCAGCGCCTCCGGGGAGATGGTGTTCAGGTAGATCTTGGTGCCGCCCTCGAAGCCCGCCAGGGTGGAGACCCGCCACTTGAGCACCACCCGCCACGGCATCGGGACGTCGACGTCCACCGGCTTGTGGTGCCACTCCTCGTTGCACGGCACGTCGGCGCCGGTGGCGGCGTGGCAGGCGTGAATCAGATCGGACATTCCCCGGATCTCGGCCGAGGAATGGTCCCACGGCTGGACATTCCGGCTCTTGGAGAAGACCTCGAGGGCCGGGAACCGATGGCCGAACCCGGCGATGGCGATCGCGTGGTCGTTCTCCGCCACCACCAGGTTGTGGTAGCCGGCGTAGTTCACCGCCGCCTCGTTGTAGAGGTTGGGGTTGGCCCGCACCCGGCTCAGCTCGAGCTCGGACTGCACGCCGCGGTCGTCGATGGCCACGAGCTGCTTGTGCAGGTGCTCGAACGAGGCTCCCGAGGGCCGCAACCAGTTCTGGAACACCGCGACGTAGCGGGCGTACCGGTTGGTCGCATAGAGGTCCTGCAGCGCGTGCACGGTGAAACGGATGTACTGGTGGTGCTCCTCGAGGGTGAGCGTGCCCGAGGAGGCCAACTGGTCCTCGTGCGTGGCGCCGTCCACGAAGTGCCGCCGAGCGATGATCACGTCGTGGCCGCCGCCGAAGAAGCAGTCGGCCACCGCCAGCTGCTCGTCCTCGGTCAGCGCGTCGGGGTCCGCGCCCGCGGCGCGCAACCGGGTGGCGACCTGCGCGCGCAGGTGCTCCAGACCGGCCTGCGTGGCCGCGTAGGCCCGGCGATGGGCGCGGGCGGCCTCGCTCAGGGTGTGGCCGTAGTTCTGCTGCCAGTAGTCGTAGGAGATGATCTCGAACAGATTCGGTACCCGTCGGAACTCGGCCAGGGTGTCGAACAGTGACTCCACCCGGACGCCGACGAGCATTCGGTACTCGTCGCCGTCGCGGACCAGTCGCGTCTTCTCGGGCGGGGTCTCCAGGTACCGACCGGTGCAGAACGCACAGTGCCGGCCCGCGTCGGCGGCCCGCAGCGGGCTCGGTTCGGCCGCCGCGATCCCCAGCGGGCGATTGCCGCGGCCCGGAACCGTCCAGACCTGGGTTCCGCTGAACGGGTTGACCTGCTTCACGGTGCCGTCGGCCATGGTGTCGAGGTACTTGGGCGAGCCGAGAAACGGTCCACTGGGCATGAGTCCATGCTGACGTGCTCGATAGCCTCCCCGCCATGACTCGACGCCTCCTCTTGGCGAGCGCCTCCCCCGCCCGGCTGGCCACATTGCGCAGCGCCGGGCTGGACCCCCAGGTCGTGGTCTCGGACGTCGACGAGCCCGCCGTGATCGCCCGCCACGGGGTGAGCGCCGCCGAGGACGTCGTCCTGGTGCTCGCCCGGGCCAAGGCCGAGGACGTCGCCGCCGGCCTCGGCGGAGGGCCGGCCCTGGTGCTCGGCTGCGACTCGGTGCTCCAGCTGGGCGGTGTCGTCCACGGCAAACCCGCCGACGCCCGGACGGCGCGGGAGCGCTGGCGGGTGATGCGCGGGTCGAGCGGGGTGCTGCACACCGGGCACTGGTTGATCGACACCGGAGGGGGCGGCGGCAGCGTCGGCGCGACGTCGGCGACCACCGTGCACTTCGCGGACGTCTCGGATGAGGAGATCGACGCCTACGTCGCCACCGGCGAGCCGCTGCGGGTGGCCGGTGCGTTCACGATCGACGGGCTGGGCGCGGCGTTCGTCCGCGGCGTGGAGGGCGACCACCACGGCGTCGTCGGCGTCTCGGTGCCGCTGGTGCGCGAGCTGGTGGCCGAGTTGGGCGTGGCCTGGCCGACCCTGTGGCGTTGGGCCGCCCAGGCGGATGGACGGCCAACCGGTTGAGGTGGGTCACGGGGAGGTGGAGACTCCTCACATGGCGGAGGACGGGCTGACCCGGCTGGCGAGCCGACAGGCCCTCTCGGCAGCCCTCCACGACGACCCGGGGGCCGACCGGAGCGACCGGATCGGCGTACTGCTGCTGGACGTGGACCGGTTCACCCAGTTGGCCGCCAGCCTGGGGCCGGCGGCGAGCGAGGACGTCCTGGTTCAGATCGGTCGCCGGCTGAGGACGGTGCTGCGGCCCAACCAGATGCTGGTCCGCCTCGGCGGGGACGAGTTCGCCGTGGTCCTTCCGGAGGCCGACCGCGACGCCGCCGAGCGGGTGGCCCACGCCCTGCTGGAGCAACTGGGCGAGCCGCTGGAGATCGACGGGGAGCACGGCGCCCGCAGCATCCAGGTCGCCGCCAGCGTCGGGGTCGCCACCTGCCGGCTGCCCCGGGGTGACCCTCGGGCGCTGGTCCATCAGGCCGCGCTGGCGGTCTGGCAGGCCAAGCAGTCCGGGGGCGGGGTGGGCACCTACGACGCCGAGGTGGACGGCCCCGCCCGCCAGCCGCCGGTCGGGGAGCTGCGGGTGGCGCTCGAGCAGGGCGACCTCGAGGTCTACCTGCAGCCCCAGGTCCACCTCGGCACCGGGGCGGTGCACGGCGCCGAGGCGCTGACCCGTTGGCGTCATCCCAACGACGGCGTGCTGCTGCCCGCCTCGTTCCTGCCACTGGCCGCTCGCACCGGACTGATGCGCCCCATCAGCACCATGGTCTACGACCTCGCGATCAGCGCGTGTGCGCGGTGGTGGAGGAACGACTGTTCCAACTGGGGTTCCAGAAGCCGCGCATCCTGACCGACCTGCACGACATCCTGCTCGAGGACGAGATCGAGGTGCAGATCGAGTGCGA
>CAYYCE010000214.1:0-5652 GCA_964469635.1 uncultured Kineosporiaceae bacterium | reverse complement strand
CGGTGGCCCACGACCACGCCGGCGCCCAGCTCGCACGGGAAGCCCGGGTCCGCGTGCACCACGGTTCCGTCCTGCAGGTTGCTGCCGGGGCCGATGCGGATCGTCTCGGTGTCCCCGCGGGCCACGACGCCGTACCAGAGACTGACCTCGGCGGCCACGGTGACGTCGCCGGCCACCGTGGCGGACGGCGCCACCCACGCGGTCGAGTCGATGCGGGGAGTTCGGCGGACAAGGGGAATGATCACGGGAAGACCTCCGGCGCCCTATCCTGCCGGATCGATCACCCCGCCGGGTGGGAGGAGCCCGAGCAGGCTCGTCCAGCGATGGATCTCACAGCCGTTCTCCAGGCCCAGCCGCGCCGAGACCGGCTCGCCTCGCCAGGTGCCGGTGATCGTGGCCCGCTGGGGACCCCCGTACTGTTGGGTGCACGCGGTGCTCGCCGCCACCTCCGGCAGCGCCGCCTCTCCCCGGGCCCCCAGGACGCCGCAGGCCATCGCCGGGCCGGGATGGGTTCCGCCGGCGGGATCGCAGGTCAGGGTCCACGTCGTGCGCGCGCCGGTGCCGTCGTCCAGCAGGATGGTCAGCTCCGCCGGGCCGGACACGGCGCTGGCCACTGCGTCGGGTTGCGGCAACGCCCCGAGGTCCCAGGACGCCGCGAGGCCCGGAGCGGCGGCCGCTCCCGAGGCGCCCGCGCCGTCCGATCCGGTGGGTTCGGCGACCGTCGCCGTCGTGGTGACCGTGGACGACTGCCCACCGCACCCGGCGAGAGCCCAGGCGGCGACAACCGCCGCGACACCCAGGACGCCGATCGTCGCCGTCCGGCCGGTCCTGCTCCCAGACATGTTCAACTCGCCTCAACCCGTCTCCACGCGTGTGGTCCGCGAACCCGGGGCGCCGCGGTCCCACGGGCTCCGTCGGCACTCGGACGTCCCGCCCGGCCCTCGGGTTCCGTGCCGGCGTCGACGAATTCGCGGCCATGGTGCCATCGCCGGCCGGCGCTACGCACTGCTGTCCTCGACGGCCGCCGACACGCCCAGACATGACGGAGCGTCTAACGATGATTCACCCGTGGTCATTTGGGAGGATGGTCCGACATCACGTCAGGAGGGTCGTGTGCCAACGTCGAGACGCGCCGCTCGCGAGAGCCGGACGACGGCTGGTCCGGCGCACCGACTGCCGGAGGACGAACTGGTTCCGATGTCCGCCGCCGACCTGAGGGTCCCCGGTGCCGGCGAGGAGTTGATCGCGCACCTGACCCCGATCCTGGCGGGTCTGGACCGGGAGACCCCGGCCGTGCCGCCCGCCGGGCCGCCACCCGAGCCGCCCCCGGTGGTGGTGCCCACGGCGCGGGCGCACGACGACCCGCGCGCGGTGCGGGCCGGCGAGCGCGAGGCGCTGCTCGACCTGTTCGACGCCCAGGCCGCCAGCCGCTGGCTGGACGTCGCGGCGCGCCGGATGCGAGCCGCCGGCGAGGGTTTCTACACCATCGGATCGGCCGGTCACGAGGTCAACGCCGCCGTCGCGCTGGCGCTGCGCCGCGACGACCCGGCCCTGCTGCACTACCGCTCGGGCGCCTTCTACCTCGCCCGCGCCGGGCAGCGTCACGCCGAACCCGCCGCGGGGGCGGCCGCCCGGCGCCTCGACGGGATCATGGACATCGCCCTCGGTCTCGCGGCCAGCGCCCACGAGCCCATCGCCGGGGGTCGGCACAAGGTGTTCGGCCACGGTGAGCTGGCGGTGATCCCGCAGACCTCGACGATCGCCAGCCACCTGCCGCGCGCCCTCGGGGTGGCCTGGGCCCTCGGCCGGCAGCGGGCTCTGCCGGCGCGGCTACGGCGCCGGTTGCACTGGCCGGACAACGCCGTCGTGGTCGCGTCCTTCGGCGACGCCTCGGCGAACCACTCCACCGCGACCGGGGCGATCAACGCCGCGCGCTGGGCCGCCCGGCAGCAGATCCCGATCCCCCTGCTGCTGGTGTGCGAGGACAACGGGATCGGCATCTCGACCCGCACCCCGACCGGCTGGATCGAGGCGATGTTCGCCGACGCACCCGGGCTGGAGTACCTGGACGACGACGGTGAGGACCCGCTGGCCACCCTGGCCACCGCCCGGGAGGCGGTCGAACTGGTCCGCGACCACCGGATCCCGGTGCTGCTGCATCAGCGGTGCGTGCGGATCGGCGGCCACGCCGGTTCCGACGTCGAATCGGGCTACCGGTCCCCGAGCGAGATCACCACCGACCTGCTGCGGGACCCGTTGGCCGCGACGATGCGGGCGCTGGTGACCCGCGGCGTGCTGACCGCCGAGCAGGTGCGCTCCCGGTGGGGTGAGCGCCTCGACGAGGTCGGCGAGGCCGTCTCCGAGGCGTTGCGCCGTCCCCGGCTGACCTCCGGGGAGGCCGTGATGGCGCCGCTGGCTCCGCGCCGTCCCGACGAGGTCCGGGCCGCCTCGCCCGTCGCCGCCCCCGTGGACGAACGCACCCGGGCCTTCGGCGATCAGCTCCCCGAGGCCGAGGGGCCGCTGACCCTGGCGGCCTCGATCAACCGTGCGCTGCTCGACGCAGGCGCAGCCGACCCGAGGATCGTGGTGCTCGGCGAGGACGTCGCCCGCAAGGGCGGGGTGTACGGGGTGACCCGGGGACTGCAGCGCCGGCTGGGTGCCTCCCGGGTGGTCGACACCGTGCTCGACGAGCAGACCGTGCTGGGCATGGCGCTGGGGGCCGGGGTGAGCGGCCTGCTGCCGGTCCCGGAGATCCAGTACCTGGCCTACCTGCACAACGCGCTCGACCAGATCCGCGGTGAGGCGGCGACGCTGCAGTTCTTCTCCCAGGACGCCTACCGCAACCCGCTCGTGGTGCGGGTGCAGGGGCTGGCCTACCAGAAGGGCTTCGGCGGCCACTTCCACAACGACAACGCGATCGGGGCGCTGCGCGACATCCCCGGCGTCGTGATCGCCTGCCCGGCGCACCCTTCGGACGCCCCGGCGATGCTGCGCACCTGCCTGGCGGCCGCCCGCGTCGACGGCACCGTGAGCGTCGTCCTTGAACCCATCGCGCTGTACCACGAACGGGACATGCTCACCGCCGGTGACGGCGGCTGGACCGCCCCGTACGCGCCGCCGGAGATGTGGCCGATGGCTCACATCCCGATCGGTCGGGCGGCGACCTGGGGGCTCGGCACGGACCTGACGGTCGCGACCTTCGGCAACGGGCTGCGGATGTCGTTGCGGGCCGCGGCGACGCTGGCCGCCCAGGGCGTCGGGGTGCGGGTGGTGGACCTGCGCTGGTTGGCCCCGCTGCCGGTCGACGACGTGCTGCGCGAGGCCTCGGCAACCGGGCGGCTGCTGATCGTCGACGAGACGCGGCGGACCGGCGGGATCAGCGAGGGACTCGTGACCGCGATGCTCGAGGCCGGATTCGACGGCCGGATGATGCGGCTCACCAGCGACGACTCGTTCGTTCCGCTGGGTGATGCGGCGAACCTGGTGCTGCTGCAGCAACGGGACGTCGAGGAGGCCGCGCTGCGGTTGCTCGACACGCCCGCCTCCCCCACGCCCACCTCCCCGTCGCCCACCTCCCCGACGGGCACAACGTCACGCCGTGCTCGCCCGACGGGTACGGCGTGACGTTGCGCCCGTCGGGAACGGGCGTTACTCACCACAGTGACCGGCAGCGGCAGGGCGGACGGTGGTCGCGCGGGTGGGGCGGGACGGATCAGCCGAGCCGGCAGCCGACGACCGTGGTGGCCAGGGTGTCCACGGCGTACCGGACGGAGGAGTTGACCCCCACGCGCCCGTTCTCCAGGAACACGAACACCCGGTCGGTGCCGTCCACGCTCTGCGCCACACCCGCCAGGGCGACCGCGTCGGCGAGGGTTCCGGTCTTGGCCAGGACCTTCCCCCGGGCGCAGGCGTGCGCGGAGGTTCGGTAGCGCTTGGCCAGGGTGCCGGTCTGCCCGGACCGGGGGAGGGCCCCCCATGCGAACACGACCGCCGCATCGGCAGGGGTGTTCCACAGCAGCCGGATCACGGCCGCGAGCGTCGCCGCGGGGACGCGGTCGGAGCGGGAGAGCCCCGACCCGTCGGCGATGCGCAGCCCCCGCGTCGGGACGCCGGCCCGCGCGAGCAGTCGGGTCTCGTACGCCGCCGCGTACCGCCAGGACGGCGTCGCGCCACCGGCCCGGGCGGCATGCCGCAGCAGGAACTCGGCGTAGTCGTTGTTGCTGGTCGAGAGCATGGTCGCCAACATCCGGCGGATGGGGGCCGAGGTCACCCGGGCGAGTTCGGCGCTGCCCGCCGGTGCCCTGGCGGCGGAGGTCACCGAGACGGTGACACCACGCGCCGCAAGTGCGGCGACGAACGCGCGCCGCGCGGCGCCCGCGCCGTCCGGCCCGCGGTAGCCGGCCAGGGTCAGGCCCTGGGGCGGCTGGACGTCGCTGCGGTAGCTCGCCTTCCACCCGGACGCCTGGCTCGGGGTGGGCAGGATGGAGGCGTCGACGGCCAGCGAGACCCGGGTGAGCCCGCGGGCGGCCAGCGCCGCGGCGGTGCGGGTGGCCAGCAGCCTCAGGCCGGACGTCGACAGCGACGGATCGCCGCCGCCGCGCAGGTAGATGCGCCGCCGGTCGGCGGGGTCGTGCATGACGCGGGTGGCCAACGCGGCGTCCGGGTTCATCGAGTGCAGCACCGTGTAGGTGGTGAGCAGCTTCTGGGTCGAGGCGGGCAGCCGGGTGCGATTCTCCCGGGAGCGCCAGATCACCGTGCCGTCGGCGGCATCGACGACCAGGGCGGACAGCGCCACACCCAGGTGGCGGCTGCGGCCGGCCGTCGTCGTGAGGCTGTCGGCCATGGCCAGGTCGAGGGCGTCGGTGCCGACGCCGAGCCCCCGCAGATGCGGTTCGTAGCCGCGCCGCGACAGGAGTGCGCCGCCGGGGACGCGTGGCGGACTCGCCTGGGCGGCCGTGACGACGGGTTCACGGGTGTCCTCCCCCGCCGCGGCGGCGGGGGTCGCGACCCCCAGGACGGTGGCAGCGGTCAGGGCGAGGGCGAGGCAGGTCTGTCGTCTCACCACTGCTGCCTCGGCACGTGCCGCCTCCGGCGTGAGCCCTCGACGCGCGGTGATCGGGTTGGTTTCGCCCGCTCCCGCCGGCTCACTATGGTGAGGCGGTCCCAGACCCACGACCGGGAGGAGACCCATCGTGGCCGACGGCGAGGCACCGTGGTGGACCCGGTCGGTGGTGTACCAGATCTACCCGCGCAGCTTCGCCGACGGCGACGGTGACGGCATCGGCGACCTGGCCGGGATCATCGGTCGGTTGGACTACCTGCAGCGCCTCGGGGTGGACGTGGTCTGGCTGTCGCCGATCTATCCCTCGCCCCAGGACGACAACGGCTACGACATCAGCGACTACCAGGACATCGACCCGACCTACGGCACACTGGCCCAGTTCGACGAACTGGTCGCCGGACTGCACGACCGCGGGATCAAGCTGGTGATGGACCTGGTGGTCAACCACACCAGCGACGAGCACCCGTGGTTCGTCGAGTCGCGCTCCTCGACCGACAACTCGCGGCGCGACTGGTACTGGTGGCGCGCGCCCCGGGCCGGTCTTGCCGCGGGGCAGGAGGGCGCTGAGCCGAACACCTGGAGATCGTTCT
>CAYYCE010000213.1:0-5663 GCA_964469635.1 uncultured Kineosporiaceae bacterium | reverse complement strand
GAGCGCCGCCAGGGTCGCCTCGACGGCCGTCTCGGCCGGATCGAGCGCCACCAGCCGGCCCGGCGCGACGAGTTCGGCGAGATCCGCCGTGATCGTGCCCGGCCCGCAGCCCACGTCCAGCACGGACATGCCGGGCCGCAGGTGGTCGAGCAGGTAGCCGGCGGAGTTCTCGGCGGTGCGCCAACGGTGCGAGCGCAGTACCGATTCGTGGTGGCCGTGGGTGTAGGTCGCATCGTTCCTGGTCATGCGGTCACGGTAGAGACCCAGTCTCGCTTGGTGGGAACACTGTCTCGATATTCGGCCATCACCGGGTGACGGTCAGCCCGCACCGTCAGCCCGCACCGTCAGCCCGCACCGTCAGCCCTGCGCGGCGGCCTCCGGGTTGACCCCCATCACGGCGAACCGGGCGCCGGTCGGGTCGGCGAGCACGGCCATCAGACCGTAGGGGGTCTTGGACGGTCCGGAGATCACGGTGCCGCCGGTCTCGGTGGCGGTCGCGGCGGTCTTCTCGGCGTCGTCCACCGCGAAGTAGGCCAGCCACTGGGCCGGTGTTCCCGCCCCGGGACCCGGGGCCGGGGCTCCGATGCCGCCGACGGTTCCTCCGGGGCCCTCGCCGTCGATGGTGGTGTAGTCGAGTTCACCCCCCATCGCCGTGTAGGTGTGGCCGAACACGGCTCCGTAGAAGGCTCTCGCGGCGCCCGGATCGTTCGACAGATGCTCGTTCCAGACCAGGGTGCCGGGCTCGTTCACGATCGAGCAGCCGATGTGCCGGCCGGCTTGCCAGACACCGAACATGGCGCCGGTCGGATCGAGCCCGATCACCATCACCCCGAGGTCGCCGACGGGCATCGGAGGTACCAGGACGGTGCCGCCGTTCGCGGCGATCGCCTCGGCGGTGGCCGCCGCGTCGTCCGTGGCCAGGTAGGTGATCCACGCGGACGGTGAGGGATCGCCCTCCATCTTGCCGCCCAGCCCCGCGACGGCCCCGCCGTTCTTGAGGGCGATGCCGTAGTTGCCGAACTCGGCACCGCTGTCGTCGATCTGCCACTCCATCAGCGCCTCGTAGAAGGCCCAGGACCCCTCGCGGTCGGTGCTGCTCAGGTCCACCCAACTGGGCGTGCCCTGAGGCCATGGGGTCTCGCGAGTGCTCATGTGTCGATCCCTCCCAGGTCGCGATGGGCCCGGGCGGCACCATCGCGGGGCTCAGCCTGCCACCGGCCCCCGACATCGACGATTCGAATCACACCCGGCGGTGGACCGCGACGACGTAGGCGGGGTGGCGGGGGTCCTCGGGCGGGGTGGCGTCCCAGCCGCCGTGAACGGCGACCTCGACCAGACCCGCGCCGGCGCACCAGGACAGATAGTCCGCCGGGGCCACGTGTCGGTCGCCGGTGAAACCGGCGACCAGCAGGCCGCCGGGTCTCAGCCAGTCCGCGACGTGACCGGGAAGCCCGGGTTCGGTCTCGGGGTCGAGATAGACCACGACGTTGCCCGCCATGACGACCAGGTCGACGACCCCGCCCAGATCGGCGGTGCCGACATCGAACAGGTCCGCCCGCAACCAGGTCAGGGCCGGTGCCGCGGCTCGCGCCTCGGCGAGCATCGAGGCGTCCAGGTCGATTCCCGTCACCTCGTGGCCGCGCCGGGCCAATTCGATCCCCACCCGGCCGGTGCCGCAGCCGGCGTCGACGACCCGCGACGGCCCGCGCAGCAGGTTGTCGCAGAACCGGGCCTCGCCGTGCACGTCGAGACCGCGGCCGGCCAGGTCGGCGAACCGGCGGGCGTACTCCCGCCCCCGCCGCCCCCCGGTCTCGGCAAGCCAGCGATTCCTCGATGTCATGCCCGAAGCCTCTCAGCAGCGCGGGCGCGACGGCGGTCCCGAACCCGAGCTCAGCCCGTGGGAACCGGGACCCGATCCGCCTCGCGCGCCCCCCGGCGACGTTCCACCCGGGTGACCAGGGCGATGAGGACCAGGGCCGCCGCGTAGGCGATCCCCGTCATCGTGCTGAGCGAGATCCCCAGTGACGGCGCGAGGTAGGCGGGGTAGGCCGCCGCGGCGATCGCCAGCCATCGGGCCCTGCCGTCCAGGGCCACCAGTGGCACCAGCAGCAGGGCGTACCAGGGATAGCTGATCCCGATGACGGCGAATGTCGCGCCGATGAGGACCATGGCGGCCGACCACGGACGGGAGGGATTCACCGCCGAGAACGCCCGGTACGCGAGCAGCGCCAGCGCCACGAGTCCCACCGCGGCCGCGGTCCGTCCGGGCAGGAATACCTGCAGCAGTGGGAACCGGGTGCTCCCGTCGTAGCCCTCCTCCGGCAGGTATCCCGGCAGGAACCCGAGCACCCCCGAGCCGATCGCCAGCACGTGCGGCAGGTAGACCAGCGCCACCGTCGTCCCCGCGGCGGACAGCAGCGCGCCGCGGAACCGTCGGCGCGGCCCCAGCATCGGGATCAGCGCCAGGACGGGCAGCAGTTTGGTCGCCACCGCCAGCCCGATCAGGACGCCGGCGCGCACCTGATGTCGGGCCACCACGGCGCTCATGGCCAGGACGACCAGCAGCGAGGCCAGGACGTCGACGTGCGCGTTCCCCCCGGTCTCGATCACCACGGTGGGGCACCACGCCCACAGCACCGCCTGCCGCGGGTCCCCGCGGCCGCGCAGCAGTCGCAGCAGTCGAAGCAGGGCCACCGTGGTCGCCGTCGCCAGCAGCGCCGCGAGCGCCTGCCAGGTCCGGTCCCGGCCGCCGTCCGGGCCGAGCGGGCGGGTCAGCACGTGGACGGCGAGGAACTCCGCCTGGGCCACAGGCGGATAGATCGTGGGCGAGACGGGGTGGTTCATCCTGGTGCAGACGTGCCGGATCCCCGCGGTCACGGCGGTGCACGTCGGCGGGAAGAGCCACGGCGTGCGCAACTGTGTCAACGCGTCGTCCGTCGGGGCGTACCGATAGGGCGAGATGCCCGCGGCCTGAACCCGCCCGTCCCAGGCATAACGGTAGAAGTCGTTGGTGAGTCGGGGGACCGAGGTCATCGCCACGGCCTGCAGGGCGATCCCGCCGGCCACGATCAGGATCACGGCCGAACGGCGCGGCACGCGGCGCACCGCCCACACCCCCGCGGCGAAGGTGGCCCAGCAGGCGACCAGCGCGACGAACAGGCGCCACCGCCCGGTGCCGAGGTCACCCGCGGTCACCACCAACCGGACCGAGACGGCCAGCGAGGCCAGGCTCAGGACCGCGAGCAGCGTGGGGACGTGGACGACGCGCCGCGGACTCATGCCCTCACTCTGCCGAGACGACGCGGTGCGTGGCGAGCGTCCGCATGGGGTGTTCAGCCTTTCGTAAGCCCGGCGGCCGACGGCCGGACCTAGCGTCGGAACCGTGAGAGACGTCGAGGCTGTGCGTGCGGCCGTCCTGCATCCCGTCGATGAGCCCTTCCCGCCCGGTGCCCACGACACCCGAAGCGCCGTGATGATCGGCCGGCTCCTGGGCATCACCGTCGGGATCGCCTTCCTGACGGGACTGATCAGCCATCTGCACCAGCACCCGATCGGCTGGTTGGACATCCCGAGCCGCCCAGTCTGGGCCTACCGGTTCACCCAGGGGTTGCACGTGGTCGCCGGAATCGCCGCGATCCCGTTGCTGCTGGCCAAGTTGTGGGTGATCTACCGCCGGCTGTTCGTCTGGCCGCCGGTCGCCGACCTGACCCACGCGATCGAGCGGCTGCTGCTGGTGCCGCTGGTCGCGGGCATGGTATTCGAGGTGACCAGTGGGCTGCTGAACGTGGCGCGGTGGTACCCGTGGCCGTTCTTCTTCCCCCGGGTCCATTACGCGGTCGCCTGGATCGTGATCGGTTCTCTCCTGGCTCATCTGGCCTTCGTCTGGCATCACGTCCGGGGTCGGACCCCGCCCCCTCCCGACCCGCCGGGACCCGAGACGGAGGGCGAGGCGGACGCCGACCGCCGCGCACTGCTGGTCGCCACCCTGGCCTCAGCCACGGCGGTCACCCTGGCGACGGCCGGGCAGAGCGTTCCGCTGCTGCGCGCGGTCTCGGTGCTGGCTCCTCGGGACCCGGTCGACGGTCCGCAGGGATTGGCGGTCAACCGGACGGCAGCCGCGGCCGGGATCCACTCCGCGGCAACCGATCCCGCGTGGCGGCTGACCGTCGTCGGTGACCGGACGGTGGAGTTCACGGCGGCCGACCTGGCCGCGCTGCCCCAGCACAGGGTGCGACTGCCGATGGCCTGCGTCGAGGGGTGGAGCGCCGAGGCCGACTGGGGTGGGGTGCCGCTGCGGGCGCTGCTCGAGATGGCCGGAATGCCCGCCGACACCCACCTTCGAGCGGTCTCCCTGGAACGTGACTGGTTGTATGCGGTCTCACCGCTGAACCCGGGCCAGGCCTGGGACCCGTTGACGCTGCTCGCCCTGCGGCTCAACGGTGAACCTCTCGACCTCGAACACGGCTACCCGCTGCGGTTGATCGGACCGAACCGTCCCGGTGTGCAGCAGACCAAGTGGCTCGACCGGATCGAGATGTCATGACCGGGTCGAGAACCCTCCCAGAGCGTCATCCGGGTCCGCTGCGATGGTCCGTCGTGGGCGCGGGCCTGGTCGCCATCGCCTGGGGGCTGTGGCAGCTGGTCGTGGTCGCGCCGAACGCAACCCATCCCGTCGTCGCCCTGGTGTGGCTGGCCGGCGCCCTGGTGGCGCACGACGCGGTGCTGGCACCGTTGACCCTCCTGGTGGGGTTCGTCGTCGTCAGGGTGACGCCGTCGAGAGTGCGCCGCCTCGTCGCGGTGCTGCTCTTCGTGGCGGTGAGCCTGCTGGTGGTGGGCGCCCCGGGAGTGCTCAAGCCCTGACTGCGTCGCCGGTGCGGACCGCCGCCAGGCGGAGCGCCACGAAGCGGCGCCCGCCGTCCCGCCAGTCCTCCTCCACCCACCACCCGGACGCCGTCGCGGCGTCGCACAGCGCCCGTGCGCCCAGGACGGCCCAGGCGAACGCCGGGCCGAGGCTGCCGTCGACCTGGCGCAGCCGACTGGAGCCGCGGTGGTCCACCTCCTCCGGGCACACCTCGACGATCGCCCCGCCGAGGGGGCAGACCAGCTCGGCGACGCGGGACAGCAGGCGCACGGGATCACCGCCGATCCCGATGTTGCCGTCGCACAGCAGCGCCCAGCGCCAGCGACCCTGCGCGGGCAAGGGGTGGAAGACGTCCCGGCACAGCACGGCGGCGCCGCGCTCCCGGCTGTGGGCGACGGCCTGCGCGCTGACGTCCACGCCCAGGGCGGGGACGCCGCGCGCGGTCAGGGCCGCGGTGAGTCGGCCCGGCCCACAACCGATGTCGATCGTCGGGCCCGCGCAGCGGCGCAGCATGCGCTGGTCCACGGGATCGGCGTCCCGCAGCCACCGTGAGACGTGGTGCCGCTCGACGAGGTGCTCGCCGTGGTGGAACTCCACCCATCCCTGGGCGTCACATGCGGCGGTGAAGTGCGACAGCTCGGCCGCGACGCTCACTGAGCGGCCTGCGGGGCGTGGGACAGCTCCGCGACCAGCAGGCCGAACCGGGTCAGCGGCGCGATCGAGGCCACCGCCCGGGCGTCGTCCGCCTCGTCCACGTCGCGTAGCACCGGAAGCTCCGCGACCCGAAGTCCGCGGGCCGTCA
>CAYYCE010000212.1:2727-5665 GCA_964469635.1 uncultured Kineosporiaceae bacterium | reverse complement strand
CCGCCGGGGCGGATTCCTACAGGACTCGTTCCTCGAGTTCGACCCGGAGTTCTTCGGCATCTCACCGCGGGAAGCCTCGATCATGGACCCGCAGCAGCGGTTGCTGCTCGAGGTGGCACAGGAGGCCCTGGACGACGCCGGGCTGTCCGCCCGGGTCGCCGGCCGTCAGGTCGGCGTCTACGTCGGCGGTTTCACCAGCGACAACCAGGTCAGCCGCCACGTCCCGGCGGTGCGCGCCGCGATCAACAGCCACACCGCCACGAGCGGCACGCACACCATGCTGTCCAACCGGTTGTCCTTCGTCTTCGACCTGCGCGGGCCGAGCATGACCATCGACACCGCCTGTTCGTCGTCCCTGGTCGCCTTCCACGAAGCAACCCAGGCCATGCTGCGCGGCGAGATCGAGCTCGCCCTGGTGGCGGGCGCCAACGCGATGACCACGCCGGAGACGTTCGTGGCCATGTGCAAGGGACGGTTCCTGGCCGCGGACGGCCGCTGCAAGACCTTCGACGCCTCGGCCGACGGCTACGCCCGGGGCGAGGGTGCGGGCGCGGTGATGCTCAAGCCCCTGGACGCCGCGCTGCGCGACGGCGACCGCGTCTACGCGGTGGTCCGCGCCACCGGGTCGAACCAGGACGGGCGCACCTCCGGGATCACGGTGCCGAACCCCGAGGCACAGCGGGACCTGATCACACGAGTGGTGGCCGAGGCCGGGGTGGCGCCGTCCGAGATCGGCTACATCGAGGCCCACGGCACCGGCACCGCCGTCGGGGACCCCCTGGAGATGTCGGCCATCGGCCGATCGATCGGGGCGGTGGAGGGTCGGGACGCCCCCCTCGTCGTGGGCTCGATCAAGGCCTCGATCGGTCACCTGGAGGCCGCGGCCGGGGTGGCCAGTGTGATCAAGGCGACGCTGACCGCGTACCACAGGACGATCGCCCCCCAGGGGTGGCTCCAGGAACTCAACCCCGCGATTCCGTTCGACGACTACCGATTGCACGTCCCGACGGAGCCCGAGTCCTTCCCCGCGGGCACCAGACCTCCGCTGGTGGCGGTCAACGGATTCGGCTACGGGGGCACCAACGCGCACGCCGTGCTCGAGGCCTATCCCGGATCGCAGCCGAGCACCGAGTCGGCCGGCTCGTACGCGGCGGTGCGGCGTCCCCCGGCGCGGGTGTTCCCGTTGTCCGGGCGCAACGACGCGGCGGTCCGCATCCTCGCCGGCGAATACGCCTCGCTCGCCGCGACCACCCCTGACGTGGACGCGCTGGTCGACGCGGTGTGGACCCGCCGCTCGCATCATCCCTTCAGGGTCCCCCTCCCCTTCGCCGATGCCGACGACCTGCAGCGCCGGCTCGCTGCCGTCGCGAACGGCGAGGGCCGGACCGGTGCCCGGATCGTGGCCGGTCCCGGGACGGCACCGGTCTTCGTGTTCAGCGGGATGGGACCGCAGTGGTGGCGGATGGGCCGGGGCCTGCTCGCCGCAGGTGGCGTGTTCGCCGCGACCGCTGCCGAGATCGACGCGGCGTTCCGCCCGATCGCGGGGTGGTCGATCGTGGAGGAACTGCTGCGCGACGAGGCAGATTCCAGGATCACCCGCACCGAGATCGCGCAACCGGCGAACTTCCTGGTCCAGGTCGCCCTGGTCGCCGAACTCGCCCGGTACGGTGTCCACCCCGCTGCCGTGGTGGGACACAGCGTCGGCGAGGTCAGCGCCGCCTACGTCGGCGGCGCACTGAGCCTTCACGACGCGCTGCTGGTCAGCTACCACCGGTCGCGACTGCAGGCGACGATGGCCGGAGCCGGGGGGATGCTGGCCGTCGGCCTGCCCGAGCCCGAGGCGCTGGAGCGGATCGAGGGGATGCCCGGGGTCTGCGTGGCGGCGGTGAACAGCCCGTCGGCGGTCACCCTCGCCGGCGACCTGGATGATCTGGAACGTCTTCGGGAGGACCTGACGGAGGCGGGCGTGTTCGCCAGGACCCTCGCCGTCGAGGTGCCTTATCACAGCCACCTGATGGACCCGATCCTGGACGAGCTGGTCGAGGTGCTCGCCCCCGTGCAGCCCCAGGCACCGACCGTCCCGCTGTACTCCACCGTGACCGCGGCGGAGGTGACGCAGGCCTCGTGGGGCGCGGCGTACTGGGCGGACAACGTCCGCCAGCCGGTGCGTTTCGCGGCCGCCGCGGCGGGCCTGGTCGAGGCCGGACACCGGGTCTTCCTCGAGGTCGGCCCGCACCCGGTGCTGTCCGGCAACCTGCGCGAGGTGCTGGTGCGCGGCGGCGAGAGCGGGGTCTCGATTCCGACCCTGACCCGGGGCACCGACGACGGGGAGTGCGTGCGCGCCTCGCTCGCGGGACTGTACGTGGCCGGCGCGCTCGACGAGCAGCAGGCGCCCGGTGGCTCTCCCGGGCCGGCACCTCACACCGAGCTTCCCCGCCATCCGTTCCAACGGGTTCCGCTGTGGATCGAGGAACCGGCCGTCCGGCGCGACCGCCTGGGTGTCGAGGGGGCTCGCGCGTTGCCGGGCGATCGGACCGGCTCCAGCTCCCCCGAGTGGGAGGCGGGGTTGACCGCGTTCCGGTACCCCTGGCTGACCGACCACGTCGTGGCGGACGTGCTGGTCCTGCCGGGCGCCGCCTACCTCGACGCGGCGCTGGCCGCCGCCGCCGAGGTCACCGGTGGCGATCGACCGGCCCTGGAGTCGGTGCGCTTCGTCGCTCCCCTGGTGGTGGACCCGCACGAGGCGCCGGTGCTGCGGTTGTCGATCGACGAGGCGGGCCACCGGTTCGCGATCCGCTCGCGGCCGGCCACCGGCGAGACCTGGACCCTGCACGCGACCGGCCGGTACGTCGACGGCCGGTTCGCCCCGACGCTGCCCGAGCCGACCACCCCGCTCACCGGTCCGGTGATCGAGCCGGAGAAGCTGTACGCCGATCTC
>CAYYCE010000212.1:1407-2717 GCA_964469635.1 uncultured Kineosporiaceae bacterium | reverse complement strand
GCGGCATCATGGAGGCGTTCGAAGAGACCTCCGACCCGTACGCCGATCTCGACGCCCGGGGCCTGCGGTACGGCCCGAGCTTCCGCCGGATCCTGGGGGCCCAGGTCGCCGACGGAGTCGTCCGCGCGAGCCTCGACGCGACCATCGCAGTCGACTCGCCTCATCTGGTGCACCCGGCCGTGGTGGACGCCGCGCTGCAGTGCGTCGCGGCCCTGGTCGGCCAGGGTGGCTCGGGGGACGGCGCCGTCGTGCCGGCCTCGATCCGCGCCGTCCGGATGTTCGGGCCGCTCCCGGAGCGGGTCACCGTCACGGTGACCCGGCTCCCGGGTGAGGTGCTGCGGGCGGACGTCGCCGTCCGCGATGGCGACGGGGTGACCGTTCTCGAGCTGCTCGGCGTCGAGTTCCGGCCCGTCGCCCCCCGGCCACCGGCGCGAACCGAACTCCAGAGGTATTGGTACGAACCGACGTTCGAGCTGCGCGAGGCCCGCGATGGGCCGTCCGCGGCCGAGGCGGCCGGCGGGCAGCGGCTGGTGGCGGTGGCCCTGGATTCCCAGGGGCGCGCGTGGGCCGAGCATCTGGTGGCGCGCCGCGGCCTGGGCGACGTGCTGACCGTGGAGGGCGACGATCCCGCCGAGATGGCCCGGAACCTGCAGCCGGTGCTGCGCGCGGTGCTCGCCGACGCCTCCGGCCCGGTCCTCGTGGCCGCGTGCTCGGCCGGCTGCGGGCTGCCGGATGCCGCGGCGGTGGGCGACCCGCGCGCGGTGCTGGCTCTCGTCGCGACCGCGCGTGCGATCCAGTCCGTGTTGGACGAGACCCTGACGGCTCCGGCCGAACCCGCGGCGAACGGCGTGGTCGACACCGCGACCGGCGCGGTCGAGACGCTCGATGGGGTCGTCCTGGTGCGAGGTGCCCTGGCGGTGGACGGCGACGCAACGGGTCCCGAGGGGACCGCGGCGGCGCTGGCGGGGGCCCGCCGGGTGCTGCGCAACGAGCAGCCCGGGCTGCACTGGCGGCTGCTGGACGTGGATACCGCAACCCCGCCCGAGGTCGTGGACGCCGAGCTGTCCACCCTGGGCGTCTTCGCCGACGACGACGCCGACGAGGTGGCCCTGCGCGACGGCCTTCGCCTGGTGATGCGGGTGCGCAAGACCCTCGGCGAGCGGCTCGCGGCCTGGGAGGAGACCACCGAACAGGCCGACCCCGAGCGCTCGTTCCGGATCGAGGTGCCGGCCTCGGGGCTGGTCGGTGACCTGGCCCTGCGTGAGGTGGAGCGGACCGAGCCGGGCCCCGGCGAGGTCGAGTTGCGGATG
>CAYYCE010000212.1:0-1397 GCA_964469635.1 uncultured Kineosporiaceae bacterium | reverse complement strand
GGGAGGGCGCGGAGTCCCTCTCGCCGATCTACTCCCGGATCGGCCCCGGAGTCGAGGGTTTCGCCGTCGGGGACCGGCGTTTCGTCGGCGCCCGCGACATGGCGCGCCGGTTCCTCACGGTCCCGGTGGCCGAGGCGGCATTGGAGCCGGCGCCCGACGACTGGACGCTGGGTGACTTCGGCTCCGGGGTGGCCTTCATGACCGCCCACCACTGCATCACCTCGCTGGCGCAGGTCCAGCCCGGCGAGACGGTGCTCGTGCACGGTGCCGCCGGCGGCGTCGGCATGGCCGCGGTTCAGGCCGCCAAGCACGCCGGGGCGATCGTCGTGGGCAGCGCGAGCACCCCAGAACGGCGGGCCGTCGCGACATCCATGGGAGCCGACCACGTCGTGGACTCGCGATCCCTGACCTTCGTGGAGGAGGTGCTCGCCCTCACCGACGGGCGAGGGGCGGACGTGGTGGTCAGCTCGGCGCCCGGCGAGGTGCTCCGGGCGAACCTCGCCGGGGCCGCCGAGTTCGGCCGGGTCGTCGAGGTGGGCAAGTCGGAGATCTACGGCGACAAGCTGCTCGACCTCGCGCAGTTCGACAAGAACGTGTCGTTCGTCGCCATGGACCTGGACCGGATGTTCCGCTATCGACCGAGGCTGGTCGTCGCGCTCCTGCGCGAGGTTCTCGATCTGTTCCGCAAGGGTGTCTACCGAACCCTGCCCAGCACCGTGGTGCCGGCCTCGCGCCTCGACGAGGCGTTCGAGGCGGTGCTGCGCCCGACCGGGGTGGGCCGCGTCGTCATCGACCTCACCGAACCCGCACCAGCGGTGAAGCCGGCGCTGCCGAGCGCCCGGATCCGGCCCGACGCCGCGTATCTGGTGACGGGCGGTTTCGGGGCGTTCGGGCTCGCGACGGCGCGGTGGCTGGCCTCCCGGGGGGCGCGTCACCTCGTCCTCGTGGGACGTCGTGGTGCCGCCACGCCGGCCCAGGCCGAGGCGGTGGCCCGGTTGGAGGCGGCCGGGGTCACGGTGATCGCCGAGCGCGTCGACGTCGCCGATGCCGCCCAGGTGAGCGCGATGCTCGAGCGGCTCGACGCGACCGCACCGCCCCTGCGCGGGGTCTTCCACACCGCGGGCGTGGTCCGTGACGAGCCCTTCACCGAGCTCACGGCCACGGCGTTGCGCGACGTCCTGGGCCCCAAGACCGTTGGGGCCTGGAACCTTCACCGGAGCACTCAGGCCGCCGGGATCGAGCTGGATCACTTCGTGCTCTACTCGTCGGTGACCAGCCTGGCCGGCACCATGCCCCAGATCTCCTACGCGGCGGCCAACGCCGTGCTCGACGCACTGGCACACCTGCGGCGCAGGCAGGGGCTACCGGGCCTGTCGGTGAACTGGGGCGCGCTGGCC
>CAYYCE010000211.1:0-5672 GCA_964469635.1 uncultured Kineosporiaceae bacterium | reverse complement strand
CGGCGGCCTGGAACCCGCCCGCACCCTGATCCTCGAGGCCATGGCCGCCGGGGCGGGGGTGGTCACGGCCAACAAGGTGCTGCTGGCCGAGGACGGGCCGACGCTGTACGCCGCGGCGGACGAGCACGGTGTCGACCTGTACTTCGAGGCGGCCGTGGCCGGGGCGATCCCGCTGCTGCGGCCCATCCGCGAGTCGTTGGCCGGCGACCGGGTCCACAGGGTGCTCGGCATCGTCAACGGCACCACCAACTACGTCCTGGACAAGATGGACACCACCGGCATGGGATTCGCCGAGGCGGTGGCCCAGGCCCAGGCCCTCGGGTACGCGGAGGCCGATCCCACCGCGGACGTCGAGGGCTTCGACGCGGCCGCCAAGGCCGCCATCCTGGCCAGCCTGGCGTTCCATACCAGGGTGAGCGCGTCCGAGGTGCACCGCGAGGGGATCACCGGGGTCACCGCCGCGGACGTCGCCGGTGCGGCCGCCATCGGCGCGGTCGTCAAGCTGCTGGCGATCTGCGAGCGGACCGCCGCGGAGGACGGCGACGGCGTTGTGCACGAAGGGGTTTCGGTACGGGTGCACCCGGCGATGATCCCGCGCTCGCACCCGCTGGCCGGGGTGCGCGAGGCCTACAACGCGGTGTTCGTCGAATCCGAGGCGGCCGGGCAGCTGATGTTCTACGGGCGGGGCGCCGGGGGCCAGCCGACGGCGAGCGCCGTGCTGGGCGACGTGATCAGCGTGGCGCGCAACCGGGTCGCCGGTGGGCGGGGACCGCGGGAGTCCGCCTACGCCGAGCTGCGGGCGCGCCCCATGGGCGAGGTGCCGACGCGCTACCACATCAGTCTGGACGTCGCCGACCGCCCCGGGGTGCTGGCCTCGGTGGCGCGGGTGTTCGCCGACCACGGGGTGTCCATCGAGACGGTGCGCCAGCAGCAGTCACCGGTCCGCTCCGAGGGCGGCGAGCAGCTCCCGGGTGCGCCGGCGGCCTCCGGGCGGGCGGCCCTGGTCGTGGTCACCCATACCGCTGCGGACGCCGCCCTGGCCGCCACCGTGGAGGCGCTTGCCGACCTCGACATCGTCGAGGCCGTCGACAGCGTGATGCGAGTCGAGGGTGAGTGACGCCGTCAGCTTCGGCCGCCCGGTGTGGGCGCGGGCCCCGGCCTCCAGCGCCAACCTGGGGCCCGGGTTCGACAGTCTGGCGCTGGCCCTGGCACTGCACGACGAGGTGAGCGCCGAGGCGCTGCCCCGGGGTGGGTTCGGCCCGAACGGTGTCGAGATCAGCGTGGTGGGGCAGGGGGCGGACACCGTTCCGCTCACCGAGGACCATCTGGTCGTCCGTTCGCTGCGCGCCGGGTGGGCCCAGGCGGGTCTGGGACGGCCCGAGGAGCAGCCGGCGGTGCGGCTGAGCTGCCACAACGCCATCCCGCACGGCCGGGGCCTGGGGTCCTCGGCGGCGGCCGTCGCGGTCGGCCTGGTGCTCGCCCGGGGGCTGCTCGTGGATCGTGAGCGGCTGAGCGATCAGGCGATCTTCGACCTGGCCACGGCGGCCGAGGGCCACCCGGACAACGCGTCCGCGGCCCTGTTCGGCGGCTGCGTCCTGTCGTGGACCGAGGCGGGGGGCGCGCGGCCGGGCCGGGCCCACGCCGTCCGGCTGGACGTCGACCCTCGGGTCCAGGCGGCGGTCTGCATCCCCGGGACCGAGCTGGCCACCTCGCGGGCGCGGGCGATGCTGCCCGCGACGGTCCCGCACGCAGACGCCGCCTTCAACGCCGGGCGGGTGGGCCTGCTGGTGCACGCCCTGGCCTCGCGGCCGGACCTGCTGCTCGCGGCCACCGAGGACCGGCTGCACCAGGACCAGCGGGCCCCGGCGATGCCCGCCAGCGCGGCCCTCTTGGCGGCGGTGCGGCGGCGCGGCGTGGCCGCCACCATCTCGGGCGCGGGCCCGAGCATCCTGGTGCTCGGTGAGGCGGGGACGGCGCTGTCGGCCGTGCGCGAGGCGCTCGCCGAGGCGGGCGCCGGGGCGGGCACCTGGCGGGTGCTGCCGCTGGGGCTCGATCCTGCGGGCACGGTGCTGATCGGGGACGACGCCGAGACGGGCGCCCGCGGGGCGCTGGACCCGGCGTCCACGGGAGTGGCCGGTGTCACGGAATGAACCGGTGTCGCGAAACGGGCCGGTGTCACGAAACGAGCAGGTAGTGACCATCGTGTCGGTGTGGCGCGGAGGTACCCCGACGGTGTTACAGTGTGTGCGCAGCCGTTCGGAGGCTCGATCCATGAGCCCCAACCGCTGAAATACTGCGCTCTCTCCCGACGCCGAACGCGTCCTCGCGCGGAATTCACCTGTCCGGGATCACCCGGACGTCGACCCGCTCTCCTGTTCGTCCTGCACGGACAGGGAGGGGAAGGGACAACGTGACAGACACCACTCAGATCGCCGAGGCGAGCCCCGAGCAGGCCGAAGCCCCCCGTTCCGCCGCTCGCGGTGGGAGCCTGTCGGGCCTGCGGCTGCCTCAGTTGCAGGCGATCGCCGCCGATCTGGGCATCAGTGGGACCACC
This sequence comes from uncultured Kineosporiaceae bacterium, assembly GCA_964469635.1. Classification (GTDB taxonomy): domain Bacteria; phylum Actinomycetota; class Actinomycetes; order Actinomycetales; family Kineosporiaceae; genus JADJPO01. Next base: position 3,118 of record CAYYCE010000211.1, on the reverse strand, counting down.
AAGATGCGCAAGTCCGACCTGCTGGAGGCCATCCGCGCCCGGCAGTCGGGCAATGCCCGGCAGCCCGAGCTGCCGATCCGGGGCGAGACCACCGCGCCGTCGGAGCCGTCGGAGCCGTCGGAGCCGTCAGAGAAGGGCGCGCGGTCCGGGCAGGCCGGAGGGTCCACGGAGACCGAGCAGGCCGGAGGGTCCACGGAGACCGAGCAGGCCGCACCGCCCGCCGAGGCCGGTCAGTCGGCTCCGCCCGCCGAGGCGGGCCAGTCGGCTCCGGCCGCCGCCTCCGACGGCGGCCCGCGCCGTCGGGACCGACGCGACGGCCGCGAGGTCCGGGACGGGCGCGAGGTCCGCGAGGTCCGGGAGGTCCGGGACGGGCGTCCGCACCGCGACTCGCGCGACCAGAACCGTCAGCAGCAGGGCGTGGGCAACCCACAGGGCAACCAGCAGGTCAACCAGCAGGGCAACCAGCAGGGCCAGCACAACCGCCCCGATGACGACGACGAGGACGGCGAGGGCCGCGGTCGCCGCCGGCGCGGCCGCTACCGCGACCGCAAGCGTCGTCAGCGCGGTAGCGAGGGCGCCGGCATGGTCGAGGAGCCGGAGATCAGCGAGGACGACGTCCTGGTCCCCGTGGCCGGCATCCTCGACGTGCTCGACAACTACGCCTTCCTCCGCACCTCGGGGTACCTGCCCGGGCCGGCGGACGTCTACGTCTCGCTCGGTCAGGTGAAGAAGTACGGCCTGCGCAAGGGCGACGCCGTGACCGGGGCCGTGCGGCAGCAGCGCGATGGCGACAACCAACGGCAGAAGTTCAACGCGATGGCCCGCCTCGACACCATCAACGGCACCACCTCCGAGGAGGCTCGCAGCCGCCCCGAGTTCACCAAGCTCACCCCGCTGTACCCGCAGGAGCGGCTCCGGCTGGAGACCGAGCCGAACCAGTTGAGCACCCGGATCATCGATCTGGTGGCCCCCATCGGCAAGGGCCAGCGCGGCCTGATCGTCTCCCCGCCCAAGGCCGGCAAGACGTTGATCCTGCAGGCGATCGCCAACGCGATCACCCGCAACAACCCCGAGTGCCACCTCATGGTCGTCCTCGTCGACGAGCGGCCCGAAGAGGTCACGGACATGCAGCGCACGGTCAAGGGAGAGGTCATCGCCTCGACCTTCGACCGGCCCGCCGACGACCACACCACGGTCGCCGAGCTGGCCATCGAGCGGGCCAAGCGGCTGGTCGAGCTGGGCCACGACGTGGTCGTCCTGCTCGACTCGATCACCCGCCTGGGCCGGGCCTACAACCTGGCGGCCCCGGCGTCGGGCCGGATCCTGTCCGGTGGTGTCGACTCCAGCGCGCTGTACCCGCCGAAGCGGTTCTTCGGTGCCGCCCGCAACATCGAGCACGGCGGCTCGCTGACCATCCTGGCCACCGCACTGGTCGAGACCGGCTCGAAGATGGACGAAGTGATCTTCGAGGAGTTCAAGGGCACCGGCAACATGGAGCTGCGACTCTCCCGGAGCCTGGCCGACAAGCGGATCTTCCCCGCCGTCGACGTCAACGCCTCCGGCACCCGCCGTGAGGAGATCCTGATGTCGAAGGAGGAGTTGGCCATCGTCTGGAAGCTCCGCCGGGTGATGGGGGCGCTCGAGCCGCAGGCGGCGATCGAACTGCTGCTCGGCCGGGTCAAGGACACCAAGAGCAACGCCGAGTTCCTGCTCCAGGTGCACAAGACCACCCCGGTCCCCGGCCGCGACGACGACTGACCCACGCGCGATCATGCACTTTCGGTTCGCTCCTGAGGGCGACACACGTCTCTCCAGGGGTGAACCGACGGTGCATGATCACGGGAATGGGGTGGTCATGGCGGCCGTTGTGGGCATGGCACACTAGGTGCTCGGCTCCGGTTCACGGTGGTGTGCGCTCGTCGACACCCACCGACCCGGCGGCCACGACCTCGAGGAGACAGTTGTGAAGAGCGGCATCCACCCGGACTACGTCGAGACCACGGTCACCTGTACCTGTGGGGCGACGTTCACCACCCACAGCACGGCGAAGAGCGGTGCGATCCACGCCGACGTCTGCAGCCAGTGCCACCCCTTCTACACCGGCAAGCAGAAGATCCTGGACACCGGTGGTCGCGTGGCCCGGTTCCAGAAGCGCTACGGCACGAAGGCCAAGACCGGCGAGTAGCTCGTCCCGGCGCCGACCGCACCGTCACCGCGACGGTGCCGGTCGGCGCCGTCGGTTTGGCCAATGGTCGGTCCGACCGGATCGATGCGCGAAGGAGGTGGGACATGACGACCGACCGGGCGGACGACGCCCTGCGGCTCGCCGTGGCCCCGCTGCTGGCCGAACACGCGGAGATCGAGCGGGAGCTCGCCGATCCGGCGGTGCACGCCGACCCCGCCCGCGCCCGACGGCTGGGACGCCGCTACGCCGAGTTGACCGCCGTCTCACAGGCCGACCGGCGTTGGCGCAGCGTCGCCGATGACGCCGCCACGGCCCGCGAACTGGGCGAGTTCGACGAGTCGATGGCCGCCGAGGCCGTGGAGCTCGGGGCCGCCGAGGTGGCGGCCCGCGAGCGGCTGCGGGCGCTGCTGCTGCCCCGGGACCCGGACGACGACCGCGACGCCATCCTCGAGATCAAGGCGGGGGAGGGCGGGGCCGAGTCGGCGCTGTTCGCGGCCGATCTGGTGCGGATGTATCTGCGCTACGCCGAGCGCCGCCGCTGGCGCACCGAGGTCATCGATGCCACCGAGAGCGAGCTCGGCGGCTACAAGGACATCTCGGTGGCCGTCGCGGCCCGGGGGAACCCGGCGCCCGGCGAGGGCGTGTTCGCCCGGCTGAAGTACGAGGGCGGCGTGCACCGGGTCCAGCGCGTGCCGGTGACCGAGTCGGCGGGCCGGATCCACACCAGCGCCGCCGGCGTGCTGGTGCTGCCGGAGGTCGAGCAGGTCGAGATCGAGGTGCGCGACGACGACCTGCGTATCGACGTCTACCGCTCCTCCGGACCCGGCGGCCAGAGCGTGAACACCACCGACTCGGCGGTGCGGATCACCCACCTGCCCACCGGGATCGTGGTCTCCTGCCAGAACGAGAAGAGTCAGCTGCAGAACAAGGAGT
>CAYYCE010000210.1:0-5681 GCA_964469635.1 uncultured Kineosporiaceae bacterium | reverse complement strand
CACCCGCGATGCCGTCCACGAGATCAATGTCCTGTTTCCGCGTCTGCCGAACCCCTCCCTGGTAGATCAAGGAGTGGAACGGGACGAATTGCCAGGAGACGACGAAGACCACGACGCCGAGGGCCAGGGTCCCGTTGCCCAGCCAGTCCTGCACCAGCAGCGGCATGCCCAGCCCGGCGCCGAGCCCGAAGTTCGGGTCCAGCAACGCCTTCCAGGTGATGGCGATGGCGGCCGCGCTCAGCAGCAGCGGGATGAAGTAGAGCACCGCGAGCAGACCGCGGTAACGCTGGTGACCGGCCAGGAAGGCGCCCAGCAGCAGGCTCGCCGGGGTCTGCACCAGCCAGGACAAACCCATGATCTCGAAGGTCACCCAGAGGGAGTGCGGCAGGCCCGGGTCGCTCAGCACCGCTCGCCAGGCATTCAGGCCGTCCAGGTGGATGGCGCCGATGCCGTCCCAGCGGGTGAAGGACAGGAACAGGACGCCGAACAGCGGCAGGACGCCGAAGACCAGGAAGAACGCCAGCGCGGGGAGCACCAGCCACCACAGCGAACCGCTCCGCCCGCCGCGGGAGGCGGACCGGGTCCCCTTGGCGACGGGCGGAGCGATCGCGCTCATTTGCCGATGACCGCGTTCAGGTTGTCCGCGAACTGCTTCGGGGTGACGGAGAGCTGGAACAGCTTGGCGATGTTGTCGAGCAGAACCTCGGCCTGGGTGGGGCTCAACGCCTGGTCCCAGGACTGCGCGAAGCTCTTGGCACCGCTGGCGATGTCGTACTGGAACTTGAGCCAGTCGGCGTCGTCCCCGGACCCGATCAGACTGTCGGAACCCTTGACGACCGGGATGTTGCCCGAGGCGATCCAGGCCTTCTGCTCCTCGGCGTCCAGGACCGCCTCCTTGAAGAACTTCTTGGCCGTCGCCTTCTCGCCGTCGCTCGCCTTGGACGAGATCGACAGGTACTGGCCGGGGTTGCCGACGGAGTCGCTGGGGTCACCCTTGCCGCCGTCGACGGGCGGGAAGTTCATGAAGCCGAGGTGGCCGCCGGTGACGAAGTCGCCACCGTTCTGCTTCATGCCACCGTAGGTCCAGGCGCCGTGGAGCATCATGGCCGCCTTGCCCGTGTAGAGCAGCGCCTGGTCGGCGTTGGAGTCGGCGGTGATCGAGGAGAAGCCCTTCACGAAGCCGTTCGCCTTGACCAGCTTCTGCAACTCGGTCAGCGCCTGGATCGACGCCGGGTCGGACCAGGCGTTCGCCTGGCCGTCGAAGATCGCCTGGAAGACCTCGGGCCCGCCGATGCGGTCGTAGAGGAACTCCAGCCACATCATGTTGGTCCAACGGGACTGGCCGCCGAGCGAGAACGGGGCGACGCCCTTGGCGTTGAACTTCGGAACCAGATCGAGGATGTCGCCCCAGGACTGCGGCGGCTCGACGCCGACCTTCTCGAAGACGCTCTTGTTCCAGAACAGCACGATCGGGGTGACCGTCTCGGACGGCATCGCGTAGTACTTGCCGTCGACCGTGGCGGCGCCGAAGGCCCCCGGGAAGATCTTGTCCTTGACGTCCGGGTTCTCCTCGAACCACGACGAGAGGTCCTCGACCTGGCCGGCGTCGACCCAGCTCTTGAGGCCGCCGCCACCCCAGCCCCACAGGATCGTCGGCGCCTGCCCGGCGCCCAGGGCGGTCTTGATCTTCTGCTTGTAGGCGTCGTTCTGGAACAGGGTGAGTTCGATCTTCGTGTCCGGGTTCGCCGCGTCGAACCGGTCGACCGTGGCCTTGCGGATGTCCTCCTGCGGCTGGCCGGTGAGCGACCAGTAGGTGGCGCCGGAGCCGGCGACCGCACTCGCGGCAGCGCCGGCGGCGGAGGAGGTCGAACCGGTCGAACCGGGTCCGGAACTGCCGCATGCGGCCAGCACGGCGCTGCTGAGGGGGAGCCCGGCGGCGAGGGCGAGGAAGCTGCGCCGCGAGGTATTCCGTGAATCCACGCTGATCTCCGAGCATGAGGGCCGCGGTCCGGCCGCGGTCGGTGGCGTCATCGGCAGCCGATCCCCCAAACGTTCCAGGGATCGAAAACTTTCGAATTGTGTCGCGCCTGTCAAGGTAGATTTTCGGGTGCCGACCTGTCAATAGGTACTGCGACTGCTTGCTCGAGGGCCGTCAAAGCGCCACACTGCCAGACCATATGGGAGATGCCCGGGACCGTCCGACCGCCTTCCCAATGGTCGAAAAGTTTCGATACTTTCTGCATAATGAGACCACGAGCACAGCAGATCCTCCGTCGAAAGGAGCCGCCATGACGGCGAGCCACCCGGCCGCAGGCGCCGCCCGCCACGACGCGGAGCCGTGGCGCGACCCCTCGCGGCGGACCGAGGAACGGGTCGAGGCGCTGCTCGCGGCCATGACGCTGGAGGAGAAGGTCGGTCAGCTCGGCAGCCGCTGGGTCGGCAACGACCTGGCGGCCACCGACAGCGCCGACACCGGCACGGACACCGCCCCGGAGCGGGGCGAGAGCCTCAACGTCGCCCCCATGCAGGAGGTCTTCACCATCTCGGGCAGGCCCGCGCTGGCCGAGGCCGGCGCCCACGGGCTCGGCCAGCTCACCCGGGTCTACGGCAGCCGCCCGGTCGACGTCCTCGAGGGCGCCGCCGAGGTGGTGCGCCAGCAGCGGGTGGTGCTGGCCCACAGCCGGCTCGGCATCCCCGCGATCGTCCACGAGGAGTGCCTGACCGGACTCGCCGCCTACGGCGCGACCGTCTACCCCGCCCCGATGGCCTGGGCATCGACCTTCGACCCGGAGCTCGTCGAGGAGATGGCGGCGGCCATCGGCCGGGACATGGCCGCCATCGGCGTGCACCAGGGCCTGTCCCCCCTCCTGGACGTCGTGCGCGACTACCGCTGGGGCCGGGTCGAGGAGACCATGGGAGAGGACCCGTACCTGGTCGCCATGCTCGGCACCGCCTACGTCCGCGGCCTCGAGGGCGCGGGGATCATCGCCACCCTCAAGCACTTCGCGGGGTACTCTGCCTCCCGCGGGGGGCGCAATCACGGACCGGTGTCGATGGGCCGGCGTGAGCTGCTGGACATGATCCTGCCCAGCTTCGAGACCGCGATCGCCCTGGGCGGAGCGCGGTCGGTGATGAACTCCTACGCCGACGTGGACGGCGTGCCGGCCGCCGCCGATCCCTGGCTGTTGGACGAGACCCTGCGCCGGGAATGGGGTTTCACCGGAACCGTGGTCTCGGACTACTGGGCGGTGCCGTTCCTGGCCACGATGCACCGGGTAGCCGCCGACTTCGACGAGGCGGGGGCCCTGGCGCTGGCAGCCGGCATCGACGTCGAGCTGCCGGACACCCTCGGCTTCGGTCAGCACCTGGTCGACCGGGTCCGCGGCGGGGAGCTCGACGAGGCACTGGTGGACCGGGCGGTCCGCCGCCACCTGCGCCAGAAGGCGGACCTCGGGCTGCTGGACCCCGAATGGACACCGGAGGGATCGGTGGCCTCGGCGGCACAGGTCGAGCTCGACTCTCCCCGTAACCGCGCCATCGCGCGGCGGCTCGCCGAGCGGTCGGTCGTGCTGCTCGAGCCGGGCACCGCGCTGCCCCTGGTCGGTGCCGGCCGCCCACCGCTGCGCCGGGTCGCGGTGGTGGGACCGTGCGCGGACGATCCGCGCACCCTGATGGGCTGCTACTCCTTCCCGAACCACGTCCTGCCGCGCCATCCCGATCTCGGGTTCGGGATCGAGGTGGCCTCCGTCCTGGAGGCGCTGCGCGACGAACTCGTCGGGGAGGGGCTCGAGAACGTCGAGGTGGACCACGCCCGCGGCTGCGACGTCCTGGCCGAGGACCGTTCGGGCTTCGCCGCAGCTGTCGAGGCGGCCCGCGGCGCCGACCTGTGCCTCGCCTTCCTCGGCGATCGCGCGGGCCTGTTCGGGCACGGCACCTCGGGCGAGGGATGCGACGCGGCCGACCTGCGGCTTCCCGGCGTCCAGGCGGAGTTGCTCGATGCGGTCCTGGCCACCGGCACCCCGGTGGTGGTGGTCGTCGTCTCGGGTCGCCCGTACGCCCTCGGCGAGGTCCACGGCCGGGCGGCGGCCCTGGTTCAGGCGTTCATGCCCGGCCAGGAGGGCGCGGCCGCCATCGCGGGGGTGTTGTCGGGGCGCCTCCAGCCCGGGGGCAGGCTCCCGGTGCAGATCCCGCGCGGGCCGGGCGGGCAGCCGGGCACCTACCTGCAGCCGCCGCTCGGCTCCCCCGACAGCGCCGGCATCAGCAACCTGGACGCGGCCCCCTTGTACCCCTTCGGTCACGGGCGGTGCTACACCGACTTCCAGATCACCGACCTGCGGCTGTCCGCCGCGCAGGTGCCCACCGACGGCGAGCTCACCGTGACGGTCCAGGTCGCCAACACCGGCCCGCGCGCCGGCGACGAGGTCGTCCAGCTCTACCTCGGCGACCCCGTGGCGAGCGTCACCCGCCCGCTCAGGCAGCTGGCGGGCTTCGCCCGGGTGAGTCTCGAGCCCGGAACCGCCGTCGAGGTCGGCTTCCGGATCCACGCCGACCGCACCGCCTTCACCGGCCGCGACCTGCACCGGATCGTCGAACCCGGCGACATCGACGTGCTGGTGGGGCACTCCGCCGGCGATCTGCCGTGCCGTGACACGTTCCGGCTCATCGGGCCGCCGCGGCTGGTGGGCCACGATCGCCGGCTCGACACCCCGATCGAGGTGGGCCCGGCCCGGCCCGTGGCCGGACAGTGATGTCGTCCCGAACGCCCGAGGCGGCGCAATGAGCCACGTGCCCAGCAAGCCACGACGCGTGACGCTCGCGACCGTGGCCGCCTCCGCGGGCGTCTCCGTCGCCACCGTCTCCAAGGTGGTCAACGGCCGCAGTGACGTCGCCCCCGCCACCCGCGCGCTGGTCGAGGACGTGCTGCGTCGGTACGAGTACCCCCCGGTCCCCAGGCGCGCCGAGCCGGCACCGCCGCCCACGATCGAGGTGACCTTCGACAGGGACCTGCACGCCTACTCCAGCGAGGTCGCCCACGGCGCGATCGACGCCGGCAAGGAGCTGGGGGTGACGGTCGTGCTGTCGATCCACGCCGACCCGGGGGGTTCCGGGCGCGGTCGACGTCCCAGCGAGTGGGCCCACGACATCGCCGCGACCGGACGGGCCGCCCTGATCGCCGTGACCGGCTCGCTGACCTCGGCCCACATCGCGGCGCTGCGGCTGAAGCGCATCCCGCTGGTCGTCGTGGATCCGCTGCACGTGCCGCACAACCGGATCGTCAGCATCGGATCGACCAACTTCGCGGGCGGCCTGGCGGCCGGGGAGCATCTGCTGACCCTTGGGCACACCAGGATCGGGTATGCCGGCGGTCCGACGAGTGCCTCGTGCAACCGTGCCCGGATCGCGGGCCTGCGCTCCGTCGTCGAGGCCGCCGGGCAGGCCCTGCCGGAGCGGTACGTCCGGTTCGGGGAGTACCTCTACGAGAGCGGTCTGGCGGCGGGCGGCGAGCTGCTGGATCTGCCCGACCGGCCGACCGCGATCTTCGCCGGCTCCGACGAGATGGCCCTCGGCGTCATCGAGGCCGCTCGGATCCGCACGCTGCGCGTGCCGCAGGACCTCAGCATCGTCGGGTTCGACGACACCCAACTCGCACGAATGGCCTCGCCGCCGCTCACCACCGTGCG
>CAYYCE010000209.1:0-5710 GCA_964469635.1 uncultured Kineosporiaceae bacterium | reverse complement strand
TGCTGGTGAAGCCGACCCGAGGCCAGATCGACGATCTTCTGGAGGAGATCCGCACCCGAGCCGGTCGCAGCGAGCGGGTGCTGGTCACCACGCTGACCAAGAAGATGGCCGAGGATCTCACCGACTACCTGCTCGACCAGGGGATCCGGGTGCGCTACCTGCACTCCGAGGTCGACACGCTGCGGCGGGTCGAGCTGCTGCGCGAGCTGCGGCAGGGCGACTACGACGTCCTCGTCGGGATCAACCTGCTCCGCGAGGGGCTCGACCTGCCCGAGGTGTCCCTGGTGGCCATCCTGGACGCCGACAAGGAGGGGTTCCTGCGGTCCTCGAAGTCACTCATCCAGACCATCGGCCGCGCCGCCCGGCACGTCTCGGGCGAGGTACACATGTACGCCGACACCGTGACGCCGTCGATGGAACAGGCCATCGAGGAGACCAACCGTCGGCGCGAGAGGCAGGTCGCCTACAACACCGAACGTGGCATCGACCCCACGCCGCTGCGCAAGCGGATCGCCGACATCACCGACCTGATCGCGAGGGAGGACCAGGACACCGAGCAGCTGTTGGCGGGGGTCTCGATCGGTGGCGGCCGGCAACGCAGCCGCGGCAAGGCGCCTGTGGCCGGTATGGGCCCGGGGTCGCGGGGGCGCGCAGCCGGTGGCCACGGCGAGATCCGGTCGGTCCCGGCGGCGGACCTGGCGGACCTGATCCAGGAACTGACGGACCAGATGAGGGCCGCCTCGGTCGAACTCCGGTTCGAGCTGGCCGCACGGCTGCGCGACGAGATCGCCGAGTTGAAGAAGGAGCTTCGCCAGATGCGCGCGGCCCAGACCGGGTAATCAGGCGTGCGCCGGTCAAGACGCCGGCCGTCCCCGTCGATGACGCTCGGGAGCACGAGTGCGAGCTTCGACGGAGAGTGAGTCCAGCATGCGCCAGCTGTCGGTCGGCCAGAGCCTGATGCTGCTCGGCGGGGTCGGGTTGCTCGGAACCCTCGTCAACGTCGCCGGTTCGTTCACCGCCGCGCAGGACGCCGTCGACGCGCAGCACCGGATCACGACGAATGCGCAGGCCCGCAGCCTCGCGCGTGCCCTGGACACCCGCGCCAGCGAACTCAAGGTCGACGGGTACAAGGCACTGCTCTTGGACTCGCCCGCCGACGAGCTGCCCGAGTTGAAGGACGACGCCGCGAAGGTGACCACCCTGCTCGACGCCCTCGATGGCCTGCCGCTGACGACGCAGGAGCGAGACGCGATCACGAATCTGCGACCGGCGTTCGTCGACTACACGGCGGGGATGGAGGACGTGATCAACGGGGCGGTCGCCGATCAGCAGCGGGCCCGGACCCGGTTCGAGGACATCCAGGCGGCCAACGACGTCACCGACGAGGCGGTCGGCGGGGCCCTCGACGCGCTCGACGCGATCGCCGTCCGGACCACCGACGAACTCGATTCCGGCGCCCGCCGGCTGCGACTGCTGGGGCTGGTCGTCGGTCTGCTCTCGGCTGCCCTCGTCGTCGCCGTGGCGCTGGCCGTTCGACGGTCGGTGCTCGGCCGGCTGTCTCGGGTCGCCGACGTTCTGGCCACCGCGGCGGGCGGCGACCTCACGGCACGGGTCGACGTCCGCGGCCGCGACGAACTGGCCCGCATGGGAGAGGCGGCGAACGGGGCGTTGGGATCTCTCGGGACGGCGATGGCCGGGGTCGTCGCCACCAGCCAGCGGCTGGCCGGCGAGGCGGACTCGCTGAAGGACGTCGCCCAGCGTGCCTTCGCCTCGGCCTCCGCCGCGGCAGAGCAGGCGCAGGACGCCTCCACTGCGGCGGACTCGGTGTCCGAGAGCGTGCAGCATGTCGCACTGGGATCCAGCGAGATGGGCACCTCCATCTCCGAGATCGCGAACAACGCCCAGGAAGCGGTGGCCGTGGCCGAGGGAGCAGTCAGCTCCGTCGATTCGACGACGGCGCGGATGAGCGAGTTGGCCGAGTCGAGCAGCGAGATCGGCGATGTGGTTCGGCTGATCACCTCGATCGCCGAGCAGACCAATCTGCTGGCCCTCAATGCCACCATCGAGGCCGCCCGCGCGGGGGATGCGGGCAAGGGGTTCGCCGTCGTGGCGGACGAGGTCAAGCAATTGGCGCAGGAGACCGCCCGGGCCACCGAGGACATCTCGCGCCGGGTGGACGCCATCCAGGTCAACACCGGTCAGGCGGGGGAGGCCATCGCCGAGATCGCGGGTGTCATGACCCGGATCACCGAGTTCCAGGCGAGCATTGCCGGGGCGGTCGAGGAACAGACCGCCACGACCTCGGCCATGAACGAGGGCGTGGCCCAGGCCGCCGGCGGCTCCGAGAGCGTCGCCCGAACGGTCCGCGAGGTGGCCGCCGCCGCCTCCGGCGCCGCGCAGGTCGTCGAGGCCGCGCGCAGTAGTGCAGACCTGCTGGGCCACCTGAGCGCCGAACTCGACTCCACCGCGTCGCGCTACCGGTTCTGAGCCCACCGCCGCGCGGCAACTAGGATCACGACGGATCCCTTGCCGCGAGAGTAGGTCACCAGTGCCGGGTTGGTTCGAGACGGCGACGTTCGTCGTGCTGGGGGTGATGCTCGTCCTCGACCTGGCGATCGTGGCGCGCCGTCCTCACGTGCCGAGCACCCGGGAGTGCACCTCGTGGGTGGCCCTCTACATCTCGCTGGCGCTGGCGTTCTCGGTGCTGCTGCTCGTGGTGGCCGGCAGCGAGCCGGCGGGACAGTTCCTGGCCGGTTGGCTGACCGAGTACAGCCTCAGCGTCGACAACCTGTTCGTCTTCGTCGTGATCATGGGCCGGTTCGCGGTGCCCCGTCACCACCAGCAGGAGGTGTTGATGGTGGGCATCATCCTGTCGCTGGTGCTGCGCGGCGGCTTCATCCTCGTCGGCGCCGCCGCCATCGACCGCTTCACCTGGGTGTTCTACCTCTTCGGCGGATTCCTGATCTACACCGCCGTCCAGCTGATCCGGCAGGGCGAGACCGACGAGGGCGACCTCGAGGAGAACGTCATCATCCGTCGGGCCCGCAGGGTGTTGCCGATCGCGCCCGGCTATCAGGGACGCAGGCTCCTGGTCCGGTTCGGCGGTACCCGGGCGTTGACGCCGATGGTGCTGGTGTTCCTCGCCATCGCGACGACGGACGTCCTGTTCGCCTTCGACTCGATCCCGGCGATCTTCGGGCTGACCCAGGATCCGTTCCTGGTCTTCACCGCGACCATCTTCGCGTTGATGGGCCTGCGGCAGCTCTACTTCCTGATCGGCAGCCTGCTGGACCGGCTGATCTACCTGTCGGTCGGGCTGTCGGTGATCCTCGCGTTCATCGGCGTCAAGCTCGTGCTCGAGGCGCTGCACGTCAACGATGTGGGATGGATCAACGGCGGGCAGCCGATCGGATGGGCCCCCGATGTGCCCATCTGGCTCTCGCTCTCGATCATCATGGGCGTGCTGGCGCTCACCACGGTGGCCAGCCTCTGGACCAGCGAGGTGCGGCGACGCCGGGATGCCGTCGGTTGAGCCGCCCGCGGGCGGTCACCGGCCGGCGATCACCAGCCGCGGTCCCACCACTGCGGGATGGAGCCTCGTTCGGCGCCGAGGGTGGTGTCGTTGCCGTGGCCGGGGTACACCCAGGTGTCGTCCGGCAGGGCGTCGAACACCCGGCGCTCGAGGTCCGTCATCAGCGAGTTGAAGTCCTCCGGGGACATGGTCTTGCCGGGCCCCCCGGGGAAGAGGCTGTCGCCGCTGAAGAGGTGGGTGCTGCCGTCGGCCGACCGCAGCAGGACGGCCACCGCCCCGGGGGTGTGACCACGCAGGTGGATGATGTGGAGCCGGAGATCGCCCAGGCCGACGATGTCGCCGTGGTGCAGCCGACGGTCCGGCGCCAACGGGAGCGCGTCGGCGTCGTCGGCACCGGCGAGGGTGATCGCACCGGTGGCCTCGGCGAGCGCCGACAGCGCCCGATGGTGGTCCGGGTGCCGATGGGTGGTGAGGATCTGTCCCAGGCCGCGGCCCCCGTGCCCCCCGCCCTCGGCGACCAGGCCCTGGAGCCGGGCCACCGCATCGGCGGCGTCGATCAGGAGCTGCTCCCCGCTGCGGCGGCAGGTGATCAGGTAGGCGTTGTTGTCCTCGGCCGACACGCTGGCCTTGTGGATCACCAGATCGTCCAGCACCAGGACGTCGCTGGGTCCACCGGGCCGAACCACTCCGGTGTATGACATGTGTCCTCCTGACGTGTGCGTCCACGGGCTGCCCGATCCAGCGTGACAGGCCTGAGGTAGCCTGCCCAGCATGATGGGCAGGTGGTCTCGGGTGGCCGCCCTGACCGTGGTGGCCAGTGTCCTGGTCGCCACCGCCCACGCAGTGGTGTCGGGAAGTAGTCTGGCGAGTCTCGCGAACCGGCTGGGGCCTGCGGGAGTGACCACGGTCCTGGTGGAGTCCCTGCTCGCGGTCCTCGTCCTCGGCTGGACCCGGCGTCCCCCCTGGCTGGTCGCGGCCGTGCTCACCGGTGTGCAACTCGCCCAGCACCTGTCGATGGCCGGAGCCTCCCACGGCTCGGCACATCCGGCCCGGGGCTCGGTGCGGGATTCGGCACACGGCTCAGGCCTGCTCATGCTCCTCGGCCACGTCGCGGCGGCGAGCCTGACGGCGGCCCTGCTCGGCCACGGCGAGGACGTCGTCCGCCTGCTCCTCGGCTGGCTGGCCTGGCTCGCCCCGGCGGTCGCGCCGTCGGCGACCCCGGCCCGTGGCGTGCCGCGGGGCGTGCAGCCGGCCGGGGTGCCCGTCGTCGTCTCCCGCCTCCTCCTCGGCGCCCGTGGGGTCCGCGGCCCGCCCGTGCGGTTCGCTCTCCGCTGACCGTCCATACCGGCCCCTGACACCGACCCCTGACACCAACCCCCGACACGGCCGCGCCCACGGCGCGGCGACCGGCGTGTGTCCGCACGCCCGAGGAGACCTCCCATGAACGTCATGCGAATGGGGGCGGTCGTCGCCGCCCTCGTCATGGCCGTCGGCCCGGCCCTCGCCGGCTGCTCGTCGTCGCAGACCACCGAGACGATCACCGGCTCCGCGGGGACAGGCGCGGCGACCGTGTCGCCGGCCGCCGCCATCACCCTCACCGACGGCTGGGTGAAGGCCGCGCCCAGCGGTATGACCGCGCTGTTCGGCACCTTGCACAACACCACCGACGGGGACATCACCGTCGTCGGTGGCGTCAGCGACGTCGCCGGCAAGGTCGAGCTGCACGAGGTGGTCATGGCCGCCGGCGAGGCGAAGCTGCAGCCCAAGGAGGGCGGCTTCAGGATCCCCGCCGGGGGGACGCTCGAGCTGGCCCCGGGCCACGACCACGTGATGCTGATGGCTCTGAAGCGGGCCGTGGAGCCGGGGGACGACGTCGAGGTGGCCCTGTCCACCGCCGCCGGCGTGACCGTCACCGTCAGCGGGATCGCCAAGGAGTACGCCGGCGGGAACGAGAGTTACGGGGCCTCGCCGGCCGGTGGGTCGGCGGGCGACATGTCGATGGCGCCGAGCGCGTCGGCGTCCGGCTCCTAGGAGGCGGAGAACATGTCGACGCTGTCTCGTCGGGATCTGATCGCCACCTCGACGGCGGCTGTCGCCGGTGGGGCGGTCGCCGCGGGCCTCGGGTTCGCGGCGGCCGGGCGCCCCCCGGCCGCGATCGCTGCGGATCCGCGTGTCGCC
>CAYYCE010000208.1:0-5722 GCA_964469635.1 uncultured Kineosporiaceae bacterium | reverse complement strand
CATCATCGTCGCCTTGAGGTGCACCGAGAACAGGACGTCCTCGGCCTTGGCCCGGTCGACCTGGGCGGCCAGGAAGTCCTGCAGCGGACCGACCTCGAGCACGGTGGCGTCGATGACCTCACCGGCCAGCACCGGCAGTGACTCCTTGAGCGCGGTGACGGTGCCGTCGGTGGCGACGTGCTCGATCCGCAGGGTGCCGTCGGCGGGCATGACCACCGACTTCTCGTTGGCCCGGAAGTCGTGGGTGTCCATGGTGGCCACGTTGGTCCTGGACTCCGGCGACCAGGCACCCATCGAGTGCGGGTGGCTGCGGACGTAGTTCTTCACCGAGGCGGGGGCGCGGCGGTCCGAGTTGCCCTCGCGCAGCACGGGATTGACCGCACTGCCCTTGATCTTGTCGTAGCGGGCACGGGCGTCCCTGGCCGCGTCGTCCTGCGGGTCGTCGGGATAGTCCGGCAGTGCGAATCCCTTGCCCTGCAACTCGACGACGGCGGCCTTGAGCTGGGGGATGGACGCCGAGATGTTCGGCAACTTGATGATGTTGGCCTGCGGCGTGGTCGCCAGGGCGCCCAGCTCGGCGAGGGCGTCGGAGGTGCGTTGTTCAGCGGGCAGCGTGTCGGCGAAGGCGGCCAGGATCCGCCCGGACAGCGAGATGTCGCGGGTCTCGAGTGACACGCCCGCGGTGCGTGCGTAGGCCTGGACTATCGGCAGCAGGGAATGGGTCGCGAGTGCGGGGGCCTCGTCGGTGTAGGTGTAGATGATCGTCTCGTCGCTCACCGCAGCTCCTCCGCCGGCCCAGATGTGTCACATCGCCGCTGTAGAAATAACTTGACGTCAAGATATCGCACATCCCCGCCGGTGTCTGCGCCCGCGGGCATTGGCGTGCTCACCCTACGGGCTCGCCGGACCAGGGTCGTCAGTCTGGTATCCCAGACAACTTCGCCCGTTCGGGGCTCCCCTCCGGGGTGGTCGTGGTGTTGCCCTGGAGACATGACAGCCGAATCCCTCGCGCCGACCCCCCGACGGACTCCCGGACGGGGTTCCTCGCACCCTGACGCGCAGCCTCCCGTGCGGACCCCGGTGCCGATCGGGCCGACCTCGCTCACCCTGGCCGAGGTCGTGACGGTCGCCCGTCACGGCGCGGCCGTGGAGCTCACGGAGGAGGCGCTGGCCGCGGTGGGCGCCGGCCGGGGTGTCATCGAGGAACTCGCCGCGGCCGAGCGTCCGGTCTACGGCGTCTCGACCGGGTTCGGCGCCCTGGCCACCCGCCACATCGCCCCCGCCGACCGGGAGCGGCTGCAGCGCTCGCTGGTGCGTTCGCACGCCGCGGGCGCCGGGACCGAGGTCGAGCGGGAGGTGGTCCGGGCACTGATGCTGCTGCGACTGCGCACCCTGGCCACCGGGCGGACCGGGGTACGCCGCGAGACCGCGGTCGCCTATGCCGGCATGCTCAACGCGGGCATCACCCCCGTGGTCCACGAGTACGGCTCGCTGGGGTGTTCCGGCGATCTGGCGCCGCTGTCGAGCGTGGCCCTGGCCGCCTGCGGCGAGGGCGAGGTCACGGACCGCGAGGGCCGGCGCCGTCCGGCCGGCGAGGCGCTCGCCGGGGCGGGGCTGGTCCCGCTCACCCTGGGTGCCAAGGAGGGCCTGGCATTGATCAACGGCACGGACGGGATGCTCGGGATGCTGGTGCTCGCGCTGGCCGATCTGCGGCTGCTGCTGCGCACCGCGGACATCGCCGCCGCGATCAGCGTCGAGGCCCAACTGGGCACCGACCGGGCCTTCGCCGAGGACCTGATGGCGCTGCGCCCCCACCCGGGTCAGGCCGCCAGCGCCGCCAACCTACGCGCCGTCCTCGCGTCGTCCGGGGTCCTCGACTCCCATCGGACGCCGGACTGCACCCGGGTCCAGGACGCCTACTCGCTGCGCTGCGCGCCCCAGGTGCACGGCGCCGCCCGGGACACCCTCGAGCACGCCGAGACCGTCGCGCTGCGCGAACTGGCCGGCGCCATCGACAATCCCGTGGTCGCCCCGGACGGACGGGTGGAGAGCAACGGCAACTTCCACGGTGCCCCGGTCGGCTACGTGCTCGACTTCCTGGCGATCGCCGCCGCGGACGTCGCCGGCATGAGTGAGCGGCGCACCGACCGGTGCCTCGACCGATCCCGCAGCAACGGGCTACCACCGTTCCTCGCGGCCGACGCGGGGGTGGACTCGGGTCTGATGATCGCCCAGTACACCGCCGCCGGACTGGTCAGCGAGCTCAAGCGGCTGGCCGTACCGGCCAGCGTGGACTCCATCCCGTCCTCGGCGATGCAGGAGGACCACGTCTCGATGGGCTGGCACGCCGCCCGCAAGTTGCGCCGGGCGGTCGAGGCGCTGGGCCTCGTGCTGGCCGTCGAACTGATGGCCGGAACCCGGGCGTTGGAGCTGAGGGCCCCGCTGACGCCGTCCCCGGCCTCGGCCGCCGTGGTCGCCGCGCTACGGTCGGCGGGGGTCGGCGGGCCCGGCCCCGACCGCCACCTGGCCCCCGAGATCGAGGCCGCGGCGCACGCCGTCCGATCGGGCGCCGTCCTGGCCGCCGCCGAGTCCGCCACCGGCCCACTCCCCTGATGGGCACAACGTCACGCTGTGCCCGTCCAGCGGGCGCAACGTCACGCCGTGCCCGGCGGGGGTGGGTGCAGTGCCACGCAAGCCGATTCGCCGCAGTCACCGACCGTCATAGCCATCCGTCGCATCGACCAGGAGGTCGCCCCGATGACCGCCCCCACCCCCTCCGGACCGCGCGAGGTCCGGGCTCCCCGCGGTAGCGCCCTGTCCGCCAGGTCGTGGCAGACCGAGGCCCCGCTGCGGATGCTCATGAACAACCTCGATCCGGACGTCGCCGAGCGCCCCGAGGACCTGGTGGTCTACGGCGGCACCGGCAGGGCCGCCCGCGACTGGGCCAGCTTCGACGCCATCGTCCGGACCCTGCGCACCCTGGAGACCGACGAGACCCTGCTGGTGCAGTCCGGCCGCCCCGTCGGTGTCATGCGCACCCACGAGTGGGCCCCACGCGTGCTGATCGCCAACTCCAACCTGGTCGGCGACTGGGCCACCTGGCCCGAGTTCCGCCGGCTCGAGCACCTCGGCCTGACCATGTACGGCCAGATGACCGCCGGATCGTGGATCTACATCGGCACCCAGGGCATCCTGCAGGGCACCTACGAGACCTTCGCCGCCGTGGCCGCCAAGCGGTTCGGCGGCACCCTGGCCGGAACCCTCACCGTCACCGGCGGCTGCGGCGGCATGGGCGGCGCCCAGCCGCTGGCGGTCACCCTCAACGGCGGCGCCGCCCTGGTGATCGACGTCGATCCGCATCGGCTGCGCCGCCGGGTCGAAACCCGCTACCTCGACGAACTGGCCACCGATCTGGACGACGCGCTGTGCCGGGTGCTCGCCGCCAAGGCCGAGCAGCGGGCGCTCTCGGTCGGCCTGGTCGGCAACGCCGCCGGCGTGCTGCCCGAACTGCACCGGCGCGGCGTCGAGATCGACATCGTCACCGACCAGACCAGCGCCCACGACCCGCTGGCCTACCTGCCCGAGGGCATCGACCTCGACGACTGGCACGACTATGCCGCGAAGAAGCCCGAGGAGTTCACCGACCGGGCCCGGGCCTCGATGGCCCGGCACGTCGAGGCGATGGTGAGCTTCATGGACGACGGCGCCGAGGTGTTCGACTACGGCAACTCGATCCGCGACGAGGCCCGCCTCGGCGGCTACGGCCGGGCCTTCGCCTTCCCGGGCTTCGTGCCCGCCTACATCCGGCCGTTGTTCTGCGAGGGCAAGGGCCCGTTCCGCTGGGCGGCACTGAGCGGTGACCCGAAGGACATCGCGGTCACCGACAGGGCGGTCACCGAGTTGTTCCCCGACGACGACCACCTACAGCGCTGGATGCGCGCAGCGTCCGAACGCGTTGCGTTCCAGGGACTTCCGGCCCGCATCTGCTGGCTCGGCTACGGCGAGCGCGACAGGGCCGGACTGGCCTTCAACGAGTTGGTCGCAGCGGGGCAGGTCAGCGCCCCCATCGTGATCGGCCGCGACCACCTCGATTGCGGCTCGGTGGCCAGCCCCTACCGCGAGACCGAGGCCATGCTCGACGGCTCGGACGCGATCGCCGACTGGCCGCTGCTCAACGGCCTGGTCGCGGCTTCCTCCGGCGCCACCTGGGTCTCGATCCACCACGGCGGCGGGGTGGGCATCGGACGCTCGATTCACGCCGGGCAGGTCAGCGTCGCCGACGGCACGCCGCTGGCGGCGGCCAAGCTCGAGCGGGTGCTGACCAACGACCCGGGCATGGGCGTGATCCGCCACGTGGACGCCGGGTACGAGCGGGCCCGCGACATCGCCGACGAGCGCGCCGTCCGGGTGCCGATGCGCGAGGGCCGCGTGGGCGAGGGCCGAGTGGATCCCGAGGAGGCGGGCGCGTGAGGCTCACCGTCGCCTCGCTGCTCGCCGAGATCGAGCCGATCGGGCGGGACGGCGCGTCCGGCGGCTACCGGCGGTTCGCCTTCGCCGCCGAGGACGCCGCCCTCGCCGAGTGGTTCGCCGCCACCGCAACGGGTCTGGGCGCGGAGCTGACCACGGACCGCTGCGGCAACCAGTGGGCCTGGTGGGGTGACCCCGACGGGGCGGTGGCCCGCGGGCTTCCCGGCGTGGTGACGGGCAGCCACCTGGACTCGGTGCCGGACGGCGGACCGATGGACGGTCCGCTCGGCGTCGCCACGGCGCTGGCGGCCGTGGACCGACTGCGCGACAGTGGGACCCTCGAGCGGCTGATCGCCACTCAGCCGCTGGGCGTCGTCCGGTTCGTCGACGAGGAGGGCGCACGTTTCGGACTGGCGTGTTCGGGCAGTCGGCTGCTGACGGGCGCCGCGGAACCCGCACGCGTCCTCTCGCTGCGCGACGCCGCGGGCACTACGTACGCCGAGGCCGCCCGGGCGGCCGGCATCGACGTACGGCGTATCGGGCACGACGACGAGACCCTGCGTCGCATCGGGGTCTTCGTGGAACTGCACGTGGAGCAGGGACGTGCTCTGGCGACCCCGGAACTGGACGCCGCGGTGGGCGTGGCCAGCAGGATCCGACCCCACGGCCGGTTCCGCATCGACATCGCCGGGCGCGCCGATCACGCCGGGACCACGGCCCTGGCGGACCGCGACGATCCGATGCTCGCGCTCGCCCTGGTGATCCAGGCGGCCCGCGCGGCGGCGGCCGGCCACGACGCGGTGGCCACGGTGGGCAGGGTCGAGGTGGCGCCGAACGCGGTGAACGCCATCCCGTCCCGGGTGCGGGCCTGGCTCGACGTCCGCGCGGACGACGAGGCGGCGGTGCACGCCGTCGTGGCCGAGGTGGCGTCGTCGACCGGGCAGGTGGCGGTGACGGAGTCGTGGACCGCCGCGACCGAGTTCCCGCCGGGTTTGACGGTTACTTTGTCGTTGCATCGCCGCAGCATGCGGATTCCCTCTGGCCGCGGCCCGTGGCAAAAGACGAAGCTTTTCGCATACCCGAAGATGGCGTACTTGTTGTCGATCATGGCGGCGTGCTTCAACGGTGGCACAGGACGGTCGTTTCCACGGCGGATGGTAAGATCCTTCGAAGAATGCCGGGAATCACGGACAATCGCGTTGGAGCGCGCAGGGTTTTCTTATCGAAGGGTGCGAGCTACGGCGACGGCCTCAGC
>CAYYCE010000207.1:0-5754 GCA_964469635.1 uncultured Kineosporiaceae bacterium | reverse complement strand
CGACAGGCGTTCGCGCAGCTCCACGGTCCGGGGGGCGAGGTCGAACGGGTTCCTGGGCACTCCTTGGCCGACGGTCTGATCTGTCCGGGGTGTTCATCGATCGCGGGCGATGCTCCAGCCCAGCTCGGCCACCGGGCCGGCCATCCGCGAGATCTCGACCGCGGCGGGGCTGGCCGCGATCCCGTCGAGAACCCGCTTCGCGATGCCCTGCAGGATCGCGGCGAGTCGGAAGAAGTTCACCGAGAGGTAGAAGGGCCAATCGGCGAGGATCTCGTCGAGGTCGTCGCGCCCGGTGTGCACGCAATAGCGACGCAGGTACTCCGTCTCGCTCGGGATGCCGAGGGCGGCGAGGTCCCTGCCCGCGAACCCGCGGACGGCCCCGCCGGGTATGTGCCAGGCCATGGCGTTGTAGGCGAGGTCGGACAGGGGGCTGCCGAGGGTCGACAGTTCCCAGTCGAGGACGGCGATGACCCTGGGCCGCGTCGGGTGGAAGACGAGATTCTCCAGCCGGTAGTCGCCGTGGGTCAGGGTGATCTGCTCGGCCGCCCGACTCGTCGGGATGTGCCGCGGAAGCCACTCGATGAGCCGTTCCATCGCCTCGATGGGCTCGGTCTCGGACGAGCGGTACTGGCGGGTCCAGCGCGACACGAGCCGCTCGAAGAAGCCGTCGCGCCGTCCGAAGTCCGACAGCCCCACGCCGTCGATGTCGACGCTGTGCAGCGCCGCGACGACTCGGACCGCGTCCTCGAAGATCGCAGTCCGTTCGGTCGTGGTCGCCTCCGGCACCGAGGCATCCCGGAAGATCCGGCCGTCGGCGAAGTCCATGACGTAGAACGCGGCTCCGATGACCGACTCGTCCTCGCACATCGCGTGGACGGCGGGCACGGGGACGTCGGTGTCATGCAGTGCGGACAACACGGCGTACTCACGCTCGATGGCGTGCGCGGAGGGCAGCAGCGAGGCCGCCGGACCGGGCTTGGCCCGCATCACCCAGGATCGATCGCCCGAGTGCAACAGCCACGACGGATTCGATTGACCGCCGGTGAGCCGCTGTGCGCTGAGGTCCGTCCCCAACCCGTTGAGGCGCCCGTCGAGCCATCCGCGCAGGGCGATGAGGTCCACCATCGCGACGCTAGTGCTGGATCCGTGGACCAACAAGGCGCCCGTCGGCTTCCCTCCACCAGAACCCGCGCCCCGCTACGGTGGGTTCCATGGCGGCCCCGACCTACACCGTCCGACCGCTCGAGGAGTCGACCTGGCCGGTGTTCGCCGCCCTGGTCGAGCGCAACAACGGCATCTTCGGCGGGTGCTGGTGCATGGGATTCCATTCCGAGGGCGTCGGCAGGGACACCACGGCGGACCTGAACCGCGACCGCAAGCGTGCTCGCGTGCGCGCCGGTACGGCCCACGCGGCGCTGGTCCTCCACGGTGACGACTGTCTGGGGTGGTGCCAGTTCGGCTCGCCCGAGGAACTGCCCCGGATCAAGAGCCGGGCGGCGTACGAGAAGAACCGGAGCACCACGCCGGAGTGGCGGATCGCCTGCTGCTACGTGGGAAAGGGACATCGGCGCCAGGGCGTGGCCGCCGCGGGGATCGCCGGTGCGTTGGACCTGATCGCCGCGTCCGGCGGAGGGATCGTCGAGGGCTATCCCGAGGATGCCGGCTCGGTGCCCGCCGGGTTCCTCTACAACGGGGCGTTGTCGACCTACGAGAGGCTGGGGTTCACCAGGGACCGCAGGATCGGCAAGCATCGCTGGGTCGTCACCAGGCTGGTCGAGCCCTCGAGTTCGTAGCGCCGGCTCACCGGCGGCTGCGCGCCTGCGCGACCCTGCCCCGGTGCACGCTCACCGGCCCTCTCACCCGGCAATCGGGCGGCTGAACGGCTAGGCGGGGGGTTCGTGCGCCGCCGGGTCCGTGGACTCCCCTGGGGCCGTCTCGCCGGGCGCCGGGGGCTCCGTCTCCGGGTCGGCGGAGTGTCGCTGGTCGGCCAACTTGTCGACGCCCTTGGAGATCGTCTCCTTGGCCTTGGTCACCTTGTCGGTGTACTTGCCGCCGGTCTTCTCGTCGACCTTGGCGGCCACCTTGTCCAGATTGGCCGCCACCGCATCGCGTTTGTCGTTCGCCAGATCACCGGCCTTGTGAACGGCGTCCTGCGCCGCCTTCTCGGCGGTCTCGGCGAGATGCCGGAGTTTGTCCTGGAAGTCCATGGTCCCTCCACTCACGCTGCCCCGTTCTGATCAAACGCTAGGGGTTCCGGGCGTCGATGGCACCCTCCAGGCACGAGGAATACCTCCGTTCTGCGGCTCCCCGGGGAGTCGGCTGGTCGCCGACGAGGTCGCCGACCTCGGGTCGGGTCGGGTCAGGTCAGGGCGTGGGCACGGGGGAGGCGGGTGATCGGTCGTCGTCGTCCTCGTCGTGCCGCTCCGCGGCGCCGGTCAGCCGGGTGCCCTCGATGTCCAGGTCGGGCAGCCGGTTCAGCCACTTCGGCTGGTACCAGGCCCTCTCGCCGAGCAGATACATGATCGCCGGCATCGCCGTCATCCGGACGACGAACGCGTCGATCAGCACGCCGACGGCCAGGGCGAACCCGATCGGCCGGACCATGGTGAGCTGTGCGTGGATGAAGCTGGCGAACACCCCGGTCATGATCAGCGCAGCCGCGGTGACCACCCGAGCCCCGTGCCGGAATCCGGTGTGGACCGCCGTCCGCGCCGCATGCCCGTGGGCCCAGGCCTCGCGCATCCCGGTGACCAGGAACATCTGGTAGTCCATGGCCAGCCCGAACAGGATCCCGATCACCAGGGTCGGCAGGAAGCTCAGCACCAGCCCCGTCTGCTCCACCCCGAACAGCGATCCGAGCCAGCCCCACTGGTAGACCGCGACGACGGCGCCGAACGCGGCGGCGATCGAGAGCAGGAAGCCCGCGGTGGCCAGCACGGGCACCACGACCGATCGGAACACCAGCAGCAGCAGGATCAGCGAGATGCCCACGACGACCGCGAGATACGTCGGGAGCGCGCCGGCGAGGGCGTCGGAGATGTCGATGTTGGCGACGGTCTGGCCGGTGAAGCCGAGCGAGGTCAGGCTCTGCTCGGCGACCAGGGCGGGGGCGTCGTCCCGCAGCCGGTTCACCAGCCCCGCGGTGGCGTCCTCGGACGGGCCCGTGGTCGGCACGAGCTGGAAGGCGAGTCGCTGCCGGTCGTCGCTGACGCTGAACGGGACGACGTAGGCCACGCCGTTCATGGCCTCGAGCCGCTCGGCGATGGTCAGCTCGAGGTCGGTGACCTCCGCCTCGTCCAGGTCCGCCGCCCGCGTGGCGTCCAGCGCGGCGACCGCGATGATCGGACCGTTCCGCCCCGCCCCGAAGTTCTCGTCGATGGCGGCATAGGTGCGGTAGGCGGTGGAGTCGTGCGGTTCGTAGGCGCCGTCCGGCAGTCCGAGTCGCAGGCTCGCGGCGGGGACCGCGAGGGTGCCGAGGAGGATCGTGGCCAGCAGCAGGGTGACCGACGGACGACGGGTCACCAGCCGGCCCCACCCACTGGTCGGGTGGCCGGCCGGCCGATCGTCCTCGGCTTCGGCCTCCGCCTCCTCGGCCGCCAGGTGGGCGGCCAGCGCCCGGCGCGAGCGGGGCGAGAGCACGCGGTGGCCGATCAGGCGCAGCAGTGCCGGCGTGAGGGTCAGCGCGACCAGGACGGCGACGGCCACCGTGCCCGCCGCGACGTAGCCCATGGTGGCCAGGAAGGGGATCCGGGTCAGCGTCAGCGCGGCGAGCGCGACGATGACCGTCAGCCCCGCGAACAGGACGGCGCCGCCGGCGGTCCCGGTGGCCCGGCCGATCGACTCCTCGAGCCCCACGCCGAGGGCGAGTTGTCCGCGGTGCCGGTTGACCAGGAACAGGGAGTAGTCGATGCCCACGGCCAGGCCCAGCATCAGGGCCAGGGCCGGGGTGACGTTGGTCATGCTGAACCAGTGCCCAAGGGTGACCGTGCTCAGCAACCCGACGGCCACGCCGATCAGCGCGGTGAGCAATGGCAGCCCGGCGGCGAGCAGGGAGCCGAGCATGACCACCAGCACGATGGCGGCGACGGCCACGCCGATGGCCTCACCGGGCCCGACGACGCTGATGTTCTGCACGATCTCCTTGGAGTAGTCGATCCGTACGCCCTGGGTGGTCAGGGTGTCCCCGGTCTGGACGACGGCGTCCTTGGTGGCCTGGGCCACGTCGTTGATGGGTTGGTCGAAGCGCACCTGGGCGACCGCGACGTTCCCGGCCTTCGAGACGGTGCGCAGTCCCTCGGCCAGCGCCACCCGGCGTTCGCCCTGACGCAGATCGGCCTCGTTGGCCGCGAGCTCCTCCTCGGCGGCGTCCAGGCGTGCCGCGACGGTCGCGAGCTCGGTGGGCAGCCGATCGGCGTCCGCCCCGGCCAGCCCGAGCCGGTCGAGGGTGGCCTGGAACTGTGCCCGCTGGGTGGTCAGGCCCTGTTGCGCCGCGTCGAGCCTCGCGCGGCTCTGGGCCACCTGCTGAGCCGCGCCGTCCAGTTGCTGCTGGAGGGCGAACGGATCGACGGCGGCCTCGACGCCGTCCTGGGCGGGCCACCGCGCGATCACAGCGGACACGGCCTGCTTCTGTTCGGTCGTGAAGGGTGTGCCGTCCTCGGTGGACAGCACCACGGTGCCGAGCCCGCCGGCCGCCGAGGGTAGGGACGTCTCGAGATCGTCGAGTACCCGCTGGAACTCGGTGCCGGGGATGCTCATGGTGCCGGTGAACGGCTTGCCGAGGGCGGCGGCCCCGGTGGCTGCCAGGGCGAGCAGGAGCAGCCAGACCAGGACGACGCCCCAGGCGTGCCGGGCGGCGAGCCGCCCCAGCCGGTAGAGGTACGTGGCCATGCGGTGTCTCCTCGGGATCAGCGGGTGTGGCTGCCTCGTCCGGCGGCCTCCGGCGGCCAGAGGACGTCGAAGGTGCGGTGCACGATGGCGACGAAATCGTCTCGGGCGCGCCGGTCGACAGGTCCGGTGTGCGCGGCCATCCAGTGTCGGCGGGCCACCTCGAAGGTCGCCATGCAGGCGGCCAGCGTGACCTCGACGCGCAGGGGGTCGTCCCGGTCGTCATCGGACAGGCGGGTACGGGTCCATTCCGCCACGAGGTCGGTGAGGTACCCCTCGTGCTCGGCCAGAGCGTAGCGGGTCGCGGTCGGCGAGGACTCGACGGCCCGCCAGGCGCCCGCGGCCTCGGTGAGCAGGTCGATCGTGAACAGCTCGTCGACGACGGTCTTGAGGCTCTCGGCCAGCGCTTCGTCACCGGGCCGCGCCGAGAGCATGGCGCCGAAGCGGTCCATCACGAGCCGGGCGCGGTAGGCCATGACGGCCTCGATGCTCGGGAAGTAGTTGAAGAACGTCCGCCGGGAGATGCCGGCGGCGTCGGCCACCCGCTCGGCGGTGAGGGTCGCCAGGCCCTGGGTGGACACCAACCGGTGGACGGCGGCGACGATCGCCTCGCGGGTGCGGGCCTTGTTGGCCGCGCGCCGACCGGCCGACTGTGCGGTCACGGGCTCACCGTAGGGCGCATTGCACTGAGGGCAAAATTCACCCAGGTGCATTCGAAGGAGGCGCTGCGAGGTGCGGTGTCGTGACGGTGCGGTGTCGTGACATCGGCCCGTGGGTGTGCCATGGCGGGCCGGGGGCGGGTGGGCGCCGGGTGGGGATGGCGTGAGATCGTGGCGCCCGGCAAGGGCGGCGGGTGGTCCCGGGAGAGGG
>CAYYCE010000206.1:0-5754 GCA_964469635.1 uncultured Kineosporiaceae bacterium | reverse complement strand
GCTATCTCAAGAGCGTGGTCGTCAACTACACCGTGTTCCGCAAGGACGGCACGCCGGTCCAGGCCAAGGTCGACATCACGATCGAGGGCCAGCAGGAGCAGATCGGCGGCCAGAACCCGACCTCGCACGCGGCCAACAGCCGGCGCGTCCACACCATGATCGAGGGCGACACCCTTCAGTCCGTCGCCCACAGCGAGCTCGGCAAGCCGGCGTACTGGCGGGCGATCGCAGCGCTCAACGGGATCGACGACCCGATGCGGCTGCCGGCCGGCACCGTGCTGCTGATCCCGAGCCTCGCCGACGCGGCACGGAACGCCTGAGGTCCCGGCATGGCCACCTCCACCGCCTCCACCCAGCGGATCGTCGAGATCGAGGGCGCCGAGCTCGCGCCCGATGTCGAGCGCCAGCTGGAGAGCGCGCTCGTGGTGGACCGCCTCGCGATGCCCGACATGTTCACGCTGGTGTTCCGGGACCCGGGGCGCGACGTCCTCGGACGGGCCGGCCTCGAGGTCGGCAGGAAGGTCCGGATCTCCACGACAGCGCTCACCGGCGACAGCCCGGAGCCGCTCATCACCGGCGAGGTCACCTCGATCGAAGCCGACTATGACTCGCTCGGCACGCGGGCCGTGGTCCGCGGCTACGACAAGTCCCACCGGCTGGCGGCCGGCCGGAAGACCACCACCTACCAGAACGTGAAGTACTCCGACATCGCGTCCCAGATCGCGGGCAACGCCGGCCTGGGTGCGGACGTCGACGATTCCGGCGGCACCGTGGAGCACGTCATCCAGGCGAACCAGTCGGACCTGGAGTTCCTGTACGGGGTCGCGCGCCGGATCGGGTTCGACTGCCGTGTCGACGACGAAACGCTGCTGTTCAAGAGGCCGGTGGAGTCCTCCGGCGCCCCGGGTGCGGGCGATCTCGATACCGAAAACCCCGTCCAGCTCGTGTGGGGCCACAACCTGCTCGAGTTCCGCGCCCGGATCAGCGCCGTGTCGCAGGTGGCAGACGTCAAGGTGCGGGGTTGGGACCCGCATGCCAAGGAGGCCATCGTCGGGCAGGCAACCGTGACCGCCGCCAACGCCCAGCTCTCGGTCAGCCCCGCGGACCTCGCCGGCAAGGTGGGCGGGCAGACGCTCACCGTCGTGGATCACCCCGTGGGGTCGCAGGGAACGGCGGACGATCTCGCCTCGGCCCGGGGGCAGCAGGTGGGCAGTGCCGCCTTCGAGGCGACAGCCGTGGCCGTGGGCTCCCCGGCCCTCAAGGCGGGCGTCGCGGTGAGCATCAGCGGCGTCGATCCCGCGCTGGCCGGGAAGTGGGTCATCACGGGCTCCCGCCACGAGTTCGGGGCCGGCGCCTATCGCACGTTCCTGGAGTTCACGGGACGCCAGGATCGCTCCATCCACGGGCTGCTCGCACAGGGCTCCGCCGGTGGTGGGGGCGGAGGTGGGGGCGGGGGTGGCAACCGGATCCCGGGCGTCGTCCCCGGGATCGTGACCGACAACGACGACCCCCAGTCGATGGGCCGGGTGAAGCTCCGTTTCCCGTGGCTGTCCGACGACGCCGAGTCGTCCTGGGCCCGCCTGTCGCAGCCCGGGGCAGGCAAGGAATCCGGGATGGTCTGGGTGCCGCAGGTCGGCGACGAGGTGCTTGTCGCCTTCGAGCAGGGAGACATCTCCCACCCGATCGTCATCGGCGGTCTGTGGAACGGCAAGGACACGGCCCCCCTGGGCGACGGGCTGCTTGACGCGGGCACCGTCACCCGCTCCGGGTTCGTGTCGCGCGGCGGCCACAAGCTGGTGTTCTTCGACGACCCGGGCGAGTCCGGGATCGCCCTCATCTCGTCCGACAACAAGTTCCGGATCTCGCTCAACGAGACCAAGGGCCAGGTCCACGTCTACTTCGACGGCAAGCTGCTGCTGGAGGGGACGGGCGACGTGGAGGTCAAGACGCAGGGCAGCTTCAAGGTCGACGCCTCCGGTGTCGAGATCAAGGCGTCCGGCCAGACGGCCATCAAGGGCGCGACGGTCGCGCTGAACTGAGCGAGCAGGAGATGGCACAACCCCTCGTCATGGGCGACAAGATCCAGGGCCAGTGCACGATCCACCAGGTGCCCAACCCGGCGACGGGGGCACCGCAGCCCTCGCCCGCCCCGCTCCCCTTCTCCGCCCCGCTGCTCCAGGGCCTGGAGGCGACGGTGACCATCGGCGGCAAGGCGGTCGCCGTGGTGGGCTCGTCCGGGTTCAACACGCCGCCGCACGTGGGCCTCCACCCGGCGGACCCGTTCATGGTGCCGACGACCGAGCAGGGGACGGTGCTCAGCGGCAGCCCCACGGTGACGGCCGGCGGCAAGCCGATCGCGACCACCAGCTCGCAGGTCGCGATGTGCGCCCAGGTGCCGGGCCAGCCGCTGGCGACGGTCACCGACGTGAGCGTGGCGTGAGGAGGCCGGCGTGAGCGACGAGTTCATCGGACGCGGCTGGGCGTTCCCACTGCGAACCGACGCGACCGGCGGCATCGCGCTGGTGTCGCGCGAGCGCGAGATCGAGGAGGCAATCCGCCTGGTCCTCGGCACCGCGCCGGGCGAGCGCCCGATGCGTCCCGACTTCGGCTGCCGGATCCACGACTACGTCTTTGCGTCCGCCGACGGGACGACGGCATCGGCAATCGCGGCGGAGGTCAAGGCCGCGCTGCGCCGCTGGGAGCCCCGGATCGAGATCGAGGACGTCGTCGTGAGCTTCGACGCGAAGGACCCCACCGTCATGTACATCGACATCCGGTACGCGATCCGGCGGACGAACGACCGCCGCAACCTCGTGTTCCCGTTCTACGTGATCCCGGGAGGAGACTGATCATGGCCCTGCCGGTTCCCAACCTCGACGACCGCCGCTTCCAGGACCTCGTGGACGATGCCAAGCGGCTTGTCCAGCAGCGCTGCCCGGAATGGACCGACCACAACGTCTCCGACCCGGGCGTGACGCTCATCGAGCTGTTTGCCTGGATGACCGACCAGGTTGTGTACCGCCTCAACCGCGTCCCGGACCGCAACTACGTGAAGTTCCTGGAGCTGATCGGCGTCAGCCTCTACCCGCCCACCGCCGCGCGGACCGCCGTCACGTTCTGGCTCTCGGGGCCCCAGCCGGACGTGGTCACGATCGCGGCCGGGACCCAGGTGGCCACGATCCGCACCGACACGGACGAGGCGATCGCGTTCGCGACCATCGAGGACCTGCCGATCGTGCCGAGCTCGCTGGCACGGATCGGCTCGATGATCGACGGCAAGACGCTTCGCGATCACGGC
Source organism: uncultured Kineosporiaceae bacterium (assembly GCA_964469635.1). GTDB lineage: Bacteria > Actinomycetota > Actinomycetes > Actinomycetales > Kineosporiaceae > JADJPO01. The sequence goes on along the minus strand of CAYYCE010000206.1, from coordinate 2,456 downwards.
AGCGCCCTCGAGAAGGGCACCGAGGTGTTCTGCTTCCAGCAGGTTCCCCAGCCCGGCGACGCGCTGTACATCGGGCTGTCCGAGGCGGTCCCGTCGAACGCCGTCCGGCTCCGGTTCAAGGCGGACATCGACGGAGTCGGCGTGGATCCGACGAACCCGCCGCTTGCCTGGGAGGCCTGGACCGGCGACGACTGGGAGCCATGCGAGCTGGACGCGGACTCGACCGGCGGCCTCAACCGGGACGGCGACGTCGTGGTCCACGTCCCGAAGGGCCACGTCGCATCGCTCATCTCGAAGCAGCGGGCCGGCTGGCTCCGGGCCCGCGTCACCGAGCTGTCCGAGGGCCAGCCCGCGTACAGCGGGTCCCCGAACATCACGGGCCTCACCGCGATCACGATCGGCGGCACGGTCGATGCGGTGAACGCGGATCTCGTCCACGAGGAGGAGGTCGGCATCTCCGACGGCGTGTCCGGCCAGCGCTTCCCCCTCAAGCGTGGCCCCGTCGTGCCCGGCGATGGCACGCCCGTCCTCGACGTCACCGGCGGTGAGGGCTGGGACGAGTGGACCCACGTCGCCGACTTCGCGGGCAGCGGCCCGGACGACCACCACTTCGTGCTCGACCTGTCGGCGGGCGAGGTGTGCCTCGGGCCGGCGGTCCGGCAAGCCGACGGTGTCCTGCGGCGCTACGGGGCGGTGCCACCCAAGGGTGCCCACCTCCGGCTCCGGGAGTACCGCACGGGTGGCGGCCGCCGCGGCAACGTGGCCCCGCGATCGATCAGCGTCCTCAAGTCCTCGATCCCGTTCGTGTCGCGCGTCGAGAACCGGCGACCGGCGCGGGGCGGCGTGGATGGCGAGGACATCGAGAACGCCAAGATCCGGGGGCCGATCCGGTTGCGCGCCCGCGGCCGCGCGGTGACCACCGAGGACTACGAGCAGCTGGCCCGCGACGCGGCTCCCGATGTCGCCCGCGTGCGCGCGGTCGCCGCGGGTGATGGTGCCGACGCGGGCTCGGTCCGGGTGCTGATCGTGCCGTCCGCCATCGCCGAGCAGGGCCGGCTTCGGTTCGAGCAGCTCGTTCCCAGCCCGGACGCGCTCCAGAGAATCACGGACCGGCTGGAGGAGGGCCGCGTGATCGGGACCCGTGCGATCGTCGAACCGCCCGTCTACCGCGGCATCACGATCGTGGCCAAGCTCAAGGCGAGGCCGCGCGTCAACCCGACGCGGCTCCAGGAGGAGGCGCTCGCCGCCCTGTACGAGTACTTCCACCCGATCACCGGGGGCCCGGACGGGACCGGCTGGCCGTTCGGCCGGCCGATCAGCGTGGGTGAGGTCTACTCGGTGCTCCAGGCCCTGCGCGGCACGGAGGTGGTGGAGGACGCCCGCCTGTTCGGAGCCGACCCGGTGACCGGACAGCGCGGCCAGCAGACCCAGCGCCTCGAGCTGGAGACGCACGCGCTCGTCTTCAGCTACGAGCACCAGGTGATGGTCGAGGGGGCGTGATGCGCGGCACCATCGCCGGGCTCCGGTCACCGCATCCGCTGGGACCATCGCTGCCCGCGCTGTACCAGGACGACGACTTCGCCCAGCGGTTCCTGTCGGGCCTCGACGAGGTGCTGGCGCCGGTGTTCAGCACGCTGGACAACTTCGACGCCTACCTCGACCCATGGCTGGCTCCGGAGGACTTCCTGTCCTGGCTGGCCGGCTGGGTGGGAATCGCCCTGGACGAAGGCTGGGACGAGGACCGGCGGCGAGCCATCGTGGCCCGGGCGGTCGAGCTGTACCGGATGCGGGGCACGGCGGCTGGTCTTGCGGGCCAGGTGGAAATCCAGACCGGCGGCCAGGTCGAGATCGTCGAGAACGGCGCGACCGGCTGGTCGGTGGACCCGGGCGGCGAGCTGCCCGGCTCGCCGGAGCCCCTGGTCGTGGTCCGGGTCACAGTGCCCGACCCACGGGCCGTCGACACGCAGCGGCTTGACGCGCTCGTGGCGGCGTCCAAGCCGGCTCACGTCCTGCACCGGATCGAGATCGTGAAGGGCGCGGCGGCGAAGGCGTGACGGGCGGGCTCCCGCGAGCGGCGGCGCCCGACTATCCTCTGCCCCACCGGCGAGGACCTCGGGGAGTGTGTGCGTGATCATCTGCGGGAACTGCGGCCACCGGAACGAGGCGACGGACGCGTTCTGCGGGAACTGCGGCCAGTTCCTCGAGTGGGTCGGCAGGAAGGAGGCCGACCAGGGCACCGAGCCGCCCGGGACGGAGGCCCCGACGCCGACGGCCCCCGCCAAGCCGGCACCGCCCGCGACACCCACCGGCCGGTCGACGGGTGGCTGGTCTCCCGCCGACCGCGTCGTGGTGATCGAACCGGAGCCGGAGCCGGTGCCCGAACCGGAGCCGGCGCCCGAACCGGAGCCTGAACCTGAACCGGAGCCGGTGCCCGAGCCGGTGCCTGAACCTGAACC
>CAYYCE010000205.1:1465-5757 GCA_964469635.1 uncultured Kineosporiaceae bacterium | reverse complement strand
CTGCCGGTGGCGCGGATTCCCGAGGAGCAGCGCCGGGCGGCCGAGGACCTGGTCTACGACCGGCGGCGCTACGACGATTCGGGCGAGCTGACCCACGATCCGCTGGCTCGGTTCATGGAGGTCTTCGAGGGCGTCGATGCCGCCACGGTGCGGGCCGACCGGGCCGCCGAGCTCATGGCGCTGCCGCTCGGGGAGCGACTGGCCCGACGGATCGTCGACGGCGAGGCGAAGGGCCTGGCCGACGACCTGGAGGCCGCGCTGGCCGAGGGGTGGGGCGCGCTCGACATCATCAACGACCACCTGTTGGAGGGCATGCGCACGGTCGGGGAGCTGTTCGGGCGGGGTGAGATGCAACTGCCGTTCGTGCTGGCCTCGGCCGAGGTGATGAAGTCGGCGGTGGCGCACCTGGAGCCGCACATCCCCACCGACGACTCCAGCGGACCCGGGGGCAAGGGCACCATCGTGCTGGCCACGGTCAAGGGCGACGTCCACGACATCGGCAAGAACCTCGTCGACATCATCCTGTCCAACAACGGGTACAAGGTCGTCAACATCGGCATCAAGCAGCCCATCGCCGAGATCCTGCGGGCCGCCGAGGAGGCCGAGGCCGACGTCATCGGGATGTCCGGTCTGCTGGTGAAGTCCACCGTGGTCATGAAGGAGAACCTCGAGGAGATCAACGCCCGCGGTACCGCGGCCGGCTGGCCGGTGCTGCTCGGCGGTGCAGCGCTGACCCGGGCCTATGTGGAGAACGACCTCGCCGAGCTCTATCGGGGCGAGGTCCGGTACGCCCGGGACGCCTTCGAGGGGTTGCGGCTGATGGACGCCCTGGTCGCCGTCAAGCGCGGCGTTCCCGGGGCCGAGCTGCCGCCGCTGCGGCCGCGCCGGGTGCGCGCCGCGGCCGCCGCCGGAGCCTCCGGCCGGCTGCCGGACACCACCGACACCACTCGGTCGGACGTCGCCCGCGGCCTGCCGGTGCCGACACCGCCGTTCTGGGGTGAGCGGATCGTCAAGGGGATCGCCCTGGCCGAGTACGCCGCCTACCTGGACGAGCGGGCCACCTTCGTGGGGCAGTGGGGGCTCAAGGCCTCGCGCGGCGACGGGCCGAGCTACGAGGAGCTCGTCGAGACCGAGGGACGGCCCCGGTTGCGGATGTGGCTCGACCGGGTGGCCACCGACGGGCTGCTCGAGGCCGCGGTGATCCACGGCTATTATCCGTGCGTCTCCGAGGGCAACGACCTGGTGATCCTGCACCACGCCGGCGGGAACGGCGTCGAGGCCAGCGCAGGGGTCCCCGGAACCGAGCGCGCCCGCTTCACCTTCCCCCGGCAGCGTCGGGACCGCAGGCTCTGCCTGGCCGACTTCTTCCGCTCCCGTGAGGAGGCCGAGGCGCTGGGTGGACCCGACGTCATCGCCTTCCAGCTGGTGACCATGGGCTCGCGGGTGGCCGAGGCGACCGCGGACCTGTTCGCCGCCGACGCCTACCGGGACTACCTCGAGCTGCACGGACTGTCGGTCCAGCTCACCGAGGCGCTGGCCGAGTACTGGCATGCCAGGGTCCGCGCCGAACTCGGCTTCGACACCGAGGACGACGGCGAGCTGGCCGGCATCCTGCGGCAGGGCTACCGCGGCTCCCGCTATTCCTTCGGCTACCCCGCCTGCCCCGATCTGGAGGACCGGGCGACGTTGGCGGGACTCCTGCGGCCGGAGCGGATCGGGGTCAAGCTCTCCGAGGAGCTGCAGCTGCACCCGGAGCAGTCCACGGACGCGTTCGTGGTCCATCACCCGGAGGCGAAGTACTTCAATGCCACCTAGCCACCGCCCCATCCGCGGGCAGCCGCGATGACGGGTCGGCTGCCCGCGGCGGTGCTGTGGGACATGGACGGCACGCTGGTCGACACCGAGCAGTACTGGATGGCCGCGGAATTCGAACTCGTCGAACGGTTCGGCGGCACCTGGTCGCGCGAGCACGCGCACGCCCTGGTGGGCAACGAATTGCTGGTCTCGGCGCGCTACATCGCCGAGCACGGGCCGGTGCCGCTGCCCGCCGAGGAGATCGTCGAGATCATGCTGGACGGCGTCGTGTCCCGGGTGCTGCGGCACGTGCCGTGGCGTCCGGGGACACGGGCGATGCTCGCCGCCCTGGTGGCCGGCGGCGTGCCGAACGTCCTGGTGACCATGTCCTACCGACGGCTGGCCCAGGCCGTGGTGAGCGGACTGCCCACGGGGACGTTCGCGGCCCTGGTCACCGGCGACGAGGTCGGCCACGGCAAGCCCCACCCCGAGCCGTATCTGGCGGCCGCCGCCAGACTCGGTGCGGAGCCGGCCGACTGCCTGGCGGTCGAGGACAGTCCCGCGGGTCTCGCCTCGGCCCGGGCCGCGGGGGTGCCCGTGATCGGGGTCGAACACCTGGTGCCGTTGGCGGGGCACACCGATGGCCCGGTCCTGCACACCCTCGAGGGTCTGACCCCAGCCGATCTGTTGGCCACCGTCGCCGCACCGCATCGGTGACCGCCACTTCGGCGCCGTCGTCCCCAACCAACCCAAACCCGTCCCAAACCCGTCCCCGACCCGCCGTGATCGCCGGTTCTGCGGGCTTCTGCCCCACTCCGTGGGTAGATTCCCCGCAGAACCGGCGATCTGAGGCGGAGACCTGTCCACAGGGTCGACTGCCCCGGACGGCACCATCCACAGCCGGAGGCACCGAGTCTGGCGAGGTGGGGCACCACTCGTCCAAGCTCGGCCGCCATGTGCCCCGCGTCGTCCCGCCCACCCGCGGCGGTTCCCTCGCGCGCCCCGGTCCAGGGCGGCGCCTTCACCCGGGCGCAGGCCGTGGCCGAGGGGTGGACGGCTCGCCAGGTGTCTCGACGCATCGGCAGCGGTCGGTGGCGCCGCGTGGCGGGGCGGGCGCTCACCGCCGAACCGCTCCCCGATCCCGGATGGCGGCGCGCCTGGGCGGCCGAACTCACCTGGCCGGGTTCGGTGATCGGCTTCCGCACCGCGGGGGCACTGCACGGCTTTCCGATGCCGGCGCGCCCGCCGGATCCGACGGATCCGACGTCGGTCGACCCGGTGGTGACGGTGTACTCGGACGCCGGGCATCGTCGGTGCCAGGGGCTGCGCGCCGTCCGCCGGGGCCTACCGCGCGGCGACGTCCGGGCTCTGGCCGGCCTGCTCGTCACGACCCGTGAACGGACCGCGGTCGACCTGCTCGCGACCCTGCCCTGGACCCAGGCCCTGGAGCTGTACGCCTGGGTCAGCACCAGGGCAGTGCTCACCCCCGAGCGGCTGGCGGCCCGCACACGAGAGCGGTACGGGCGGTGGGGGACCGAACAACTGCTCCGGCTCGTGTCCTTCACCCGGGACGGCGCCGTCAGCCCGGGCGAACGGCTGGCCCACGACCTACTCCGCTCGGCGGGGCTGACCGGCTGGCGGGCGGGAGTCGAGATCCGCGACGGGAGGGATGTCGTCGCCGTCGTCGACATCCTGTTCTCCCGCCAGCGGCTCGTCGTCGAGATCGACGGCTGGCAGGCGCATCGTGGACGAGAGGCCTTCCACCGGGACCGGGAACGACAGAACCGGTTGATCGCACTGGGGTTCCGCGTCGTCCGGCTCACCTGGCGCGATCTCACCGAGCGGCCCGAGCGGACGGTCGCCCTCCTGCGAGGACTCCTGTCGGTCTGATCGCCCGTTCTGCGCGGGATCGACCCACTCGGCGGGGTGATTGCCCGCAGAACCGGCGATCATGGGGAGAGGCGGGGGCTCGACGCTCTAGTCCTCCTCGTCCAGCCCGGGGGTGCGCGGGGCCGAGGCGGACGGCGCGGTGACGAGTGCGGCGGCGCCCTCCGGCAGCGGCGGCGGGTCGCCTCCGAAGGCCGGGCACAGCTCCTGGTGGGGACACCAGCCGCACAGCCGGCCGGGCGAGTGGCGCCAGTCGCCCGAGAGCGCCGCCCGCTCGATCGCCGTCCACAACGCCCGGACCTTGCGTTCGGTGGCAAGCAGGTCGGCCTCGTCCGGGGCGTCCTGCAGGATCTCGCCGCTGCCGAGGTAGACCAGCTGCAGCAGCGCGGGTACCCGTTCACGCAGCCGCCACAGCACCAGCGCATAGAACTTCATCTGGAACAGGGCCTTGGCCTCGAACGCCTCGCGGGGCGCGCGGCCGGTCTTGTAGTCCACCACCCGCATCCGCCCGTCCGGGGCGACGTCGAGCCGGTCGACGTAGCCCCGCAGGGTGAGCGCGTGTGCGCTGCCCTCGTCCAGCACGGTCTCGACGTACAGCTCGCGCTCGGCCG
>CAYYCE010000205.1:0-1455 GCA_964469635.1 uncultured Kineosporiaceae bacterium | reverse complement strand
CCAGCTCGAACCAGCGGGCGAGCAACTCCCGCGCCTCGGCGAGCCAGTCGGTCAGCCCCTGGGGATCGTCCCCGAACAGCGCCGCCAGTTCGGGGGCCTCCTCCCGCAGCCGGTGCCACTGCCCCTCGACCAAGCCCTGGGCCAGGGGCAGAGTGCGGTCCGCCGCGGGCCTGTCGAACAGCGCCTCGAGGACGGCGTGCACCACCGTGCCGCGGGCCGCGGCGGGGCTCGGCGTCTCGGGCAGGCGGTCGACCACCCGGAAGCGGTACAGCAGCGGGCACTGCATGAAGTCGGCGGCGCGACAGTCCGTGGCCGGGCGCCGCCCCGGCCTCGGGACCGTCGGCGGCCACAGCACCGATCGTCGCGGTGGACGCCGCAGGGGGAGTGCTCGTCATGCGCAGCACTCTAGGGACAGGCCCCGACAGGTCCGCCCGTACAGGCTCAGGACAGGCGGGCGCCGTAGAGTCGTGACGTGGCGCAGAGCAGTGGCAGCCGAGACCGGGGCATCCGCGTGGGCACGGTGATGGGCGCCCCGGTGCTGCTCATGCCGTCCTGGTTCGTGATCGCCCTGCTCATCACCTTCTGGTACGCCCCGGCGGTGCAGAGCCGGATGCCCACGGTCGGCTCGGCCGCGACCCTGCTGATCGCCTCCAGCGCCGCACTCCTGCTGCTGGGTTCGGTGTTCCTGCACGAGCTGTCCCATGCCGTGGTGGCCCGCTCGCTCGGCACTCCGCCGACCCACGTCGTGCTGGACCTGTGGGGCGGGCACACCAGCTTCGACACCGAGATGCGCAGACCGGCCCACAGCGCGCTGGTCAGCCTGGTGGGTCCGGCCACCAACGGGGCGATCGCCGTCCTCGCCTGGCTGCTGCTGTCCGCCGTCCCCGAGAACGGCGTGGCGGAACTGCTCCTGGTGGCGCTCATGTACGCCAACGGCGTGGTGGCGGTCTTCAACGCCCTGCCCGGGCTGCCGCTGGACGGGGGACGGGCGCTCGAGGCCCTCATCTGGCAGCTCACCGGCGACCGCGCCAAGGGCACCCTGGCGGCCGCGTGGATCGGCCGCGCCGTAGCCGCCGGACTCGTCGTCGTGATGGTGGTCCTGCCCTGGCTGCGGGGCCGCACCCCGGGCCTGACCACCCTGGTGTGGGTGCTGCTGGTCGCGGCCATGCTGTGGCAGGGGGCGACCGCGGCCCTGGCTCAGGCGCACCTGCGGCAGAGGATGCCTCGGCTGACCGTGGCCGGCCTGCGCCGTCCCGCCGTGGCGGTCGACGCGGGCGCCCCGCTCGAGGTGGCCCTGCACCGGGCGGGCCAGGCCGGCGCGCGGGAGGTCGTGCTCCTCGACCAGGCCCACCGTCCGGTGGCGGTCCTGGACCACACCGCTCTGGCGGCGGTCCCCCCGGAGCGGTACGCGACCACCGCGCTGTGGTCGCTCGCCCGGGCGCTGCCGCCACGGGC
>CAYYCE010000204.1:0-5783 GCA_964469635.1 uncultured Kineosporiaceae bacterium | reverse complement strand
TCCGGCCGGTGCTCACCACCGCCTCGACGTCGAGCGCCCGGCCGTTGAGCACGACCTCGTGAACCGCGGGGGCGATCAGGTCGACGAACGTGCCGGCCCCTGGACGCCTGCAGTCGAACCGTGCCGTGGTGCGCGAGACGAATCGCTCCCGGTCGGTCGTCAGGTCGAGGTCGATGGCGTAGGAGGCCACCGAGACCAGGGCGGCCCGCTCTGCGGCCTCGGCGCGGCTGAGGTTGGTGTCCGGCATGGTGCCGATCCTGACATGGTGGAATGACCCGCCGGGACGGGGTGTTGTGCAAAGCCGTATCGGTGGTGCCGAGAGGAGAGTCCTGGCGTGAGTGGGCGCGACGTCGCTGACTTCTGGTTCGACCCGGTCTGTCCCTGGGCGTGGATGACGTCCCGGTGGATTCTCGAGGTGAGCCGCCTGCGCCCGGTGGACGTGCGATGGCACACCATGAGCCTTGCGGTGCTGAACGAGGGCAGGGACCTGCCCGGGGACTACCGGGACCTCCTGGCGCCGACCTGGAGGCCTGTGCGGGTGATCACCGCCGCGCAGCAGCTCGAGGGCGACGAGGTGCTGTTGCCGCTCTACACGGCGATGGGCACCCGGTTCCACCCTGGTCGGCGCACCGACCACGACGGCGTGATCGCGGAGTCGCTCGCCGAGGTGGGCCTGCCGGTGGACCTGGCGGACGCCGCGGACGACGACGATCTCGATCATCTCTTCCGCAAGAGCACGGCCGAGGCGCTGGAACTGGTCGGCGACGACGTCGGCACTCCGGTGATCGCGGTGAACGACGTGGCGTTCTTCGGCCCCGTCGTCACGCCGGCTCCCACGGGTGAGCTGGCGGCGCGATTGTGGGACGGCGCCGTGGCCATGGCCTCGGTGCCCGGCTTCTACGAGCTCAAGCGCAGCCGGACCCAGGGCCCGATCTTCGACTGACCGCGTGAGCATGCCTCCACCACCCTCGTCCATGGGTACGAGGGCGAACCGTCAGATATCCATCCCGAGGCGCCGGCCGTCGAGGATCGCGTGCACGGCCAGCCGCGCGGCCAGGGCGTCGCCGATCAGGTGCACCGGGCGCTCGTATCCGTTCTGGGCCAGTTCGCCGGCCACGGTGGTCAGCGGGATGTTGGTGGTCGCGAGGACGAGGGTGTCGGCCGCGATCGACTGCTCGCCACCGTCGAGCAGGCTGCGCACCACGGCGCCGGAACCACCGGCGCCGTCCCAGGCCGACACCACGGACTCGGTGTGCCATCGCACGCCGAGGCGGGCGAGCCGCGCCCGGAGCAGACCGTCGCCGGCGGTGCGCTGGATCCAGTGACCGACCATCGGCCACCCGGTCACGATCGTCACCCGATGGCCGGCCTCGGCCAGGTGCCACGCGGTCCCGGTGCCGCGCCAATCGCCCAGGTCGTCGAGCACGACGACGCGCTCGCCCGGCCGGGCCGTCCGCGACAGCACGTCCTCGATCGGGGCGACGTCGTGCCGTCCGGCACCGGGCAGTTCGTGCTGGGCGGGAAGGAACCGCTGGAACCCGGTCCCGGCCGGTTGGGACCCGGTGGCGACCACCACCACGTCCGCCGCGGTGTCGGCGACGTCGGCGCCGTCGAGTGGTGTGCCGAGCAGGATGCGGACGCCGAGCCGGGAGAGTTCGCGCCGGTACCAGGCGATCAGCTCGGTGATCTGACCGCGCCGGGGCTGGAGGCCGGCCAGTCGGAACGCCCCGCCCAACTCCGGCCCGGCCTCGGCGAGCTCGACGCGGTGGCCGCGCTCGGCGGCAACCCTGGCGGCCTCCAACCCGGCCGGCCCGCCGCCGACCACGAGGACCCTGCGCGCGAGGGTTGCGGCGGTGAAGCCGTCTCCGCCCCAGGCGAACTCGCGTCCGGCCGAGGGGTTGACCAGGCATGAGATCCAGTAGTCCCGCGAGCGTCGTCCCCAGCACATCTGGTTGCAGGAGATGCATCCCCGGATCTCCTCCGCCCGTCCGGCCAGCGCCTTGCGCACCAGATGCGGGTCGGCGATCTGCCCACGGACGATGCTGACCAGGTCTGCGGCCCCCGAGGCGACGACGTAGTCGGCGTTCTCCGGCGTGCGGATGTGGCTCTCGGCCTGCACCCGCGCGCGGCGCACGGCACCCGACAGGGCCTGTGCACCGGCGACCCCGAGGGCGTCGGCGGACTGGAAGGTGGGCATCAGGATCGAGAAGTTGAAGTAGCTCCCGGTGCCACAGGTGATGTAGTCCATGAGCTCGCGCTCGTCGTGCCAGGCGGCGATCTCGCACAACAGCTCGGTCTGCATCGCCACCTCGACCGTGGGATCGACCGCCGTGGCCAGGCCGATCACGAAGTCGTCGCCGACCGCGCGTCGGATTCCGGTGAGCAACTCGCGCGAGAACCGCATCCGGTTCTCGAACGATCCGCCCCAGCGGTCGGTGCGCCGATTCGACCACGGCAGCCAGAACTGGTCCACGACGGCGTTGTAGGCGGCGAATACCTCGATGCCGTCGAAACCGGCGGCCCGCGCCCGCAGCGCCGCGGCCACGAACCCCTCGATCAGCTCGTGGATCTGCCGTTCCGACATGGCATGGCTGCCGTCGGCGTCGTGGTAGCTCGGCAGCCCGGACGGTGACCATGCCTCGCGGAAGGAGTTGTCGAAGTCGCCGTGCTGGCCGACGTGGTAGAGCTGATGCACGATCGCGGCGCCCTCCGCGTGCACCGCCTCGGTGATCCGACGCAACGGCGCCACGATCGCGTCGTCCGCCACCCGGAAGTTGCCGCGGGTCAGCACCCCGGTCGGATGCACCGGAACCGGTTCCACCACGATCATTGCGGCGCCGCCGCGTGCGCGTTCGCGGTAGTAGCCCAGATGCCGATCGCCCGGCAGCCCGTCCTCGCTCATGTTCGCCGTGTGGGCTCCGAAGGTCACCCGATTGCGCAGCCGCAGGTGGCGCAGCGTGAGCGGTTGCGCGAGATGGGCGAAAGGCGTTGCCGCCGAGGGAGAGTCAGCCATGGCGCCGGCCCCACAGATATCGGGCCGTCATCAGGTCGAGGTGGCCGCCGCCGCCGTTGGCGAACAGGGTGATCTCGCCGTCGTCGGTGCGCCCGGCCACCTCGCCGCGGCAGAGTTGGTAGAGGTCGCCCCGGACGGCGTCCGCCGTGATGGTGCCGTTCGCGATCGGGATGGCCAGATCCCCGGTCTCGACCACGGTGGTCTCGCGGGCGTCCACCAGGATCCGCGCGCGACGGACCACCTCGTCGTCCACCTCGCGGCGGTCGGGCAGGTAGGAGCCCACGCAGTCGACATGGGTTCCCGGACACAGGGCGGCGCCGTGGACCAGCGGGTCGCCGGTCATGGTCGCGGTGCACACGATGTCGGCCTCGGACACCGCGGAGTCGAGGTCGACGACGCGGGCGTCGGCGACGCCGTCGGCGACCAGCGCATCGGCGCGGGCCGGCGAGCGGTTCCACACCAGCACCCGTTCGATCGCGGGCCGGACCGCGCGGTGCGCCGCCACCAGATGGGGTGCCAGGCCGCCGGCGCCCACCATGAGCAGGGTGGTGCTGTCCGGACGGGAGCACAGGCGCGATCCGAGGGCGCTGTCGGCCGCCGTCTTGCGGTAGGTGAGTTCGGTGCCGTCGATCAGGGCCAGAGGGCCTCCGGTGGTGCCGTCGAACAGCACGACGACGGCCTGGACGGCGGGAAGGCCCGTGGCGTGCGGGTTGTCCGGGAAGACCGTGGCCAGCTTGGTAGCGATCAGGCCGCCCGGCCGCCAGGCGGACAGGGTCAGGAACCGCTCGTCGGCATCCGCGCCGTCCTCGCCGCCGCCCGGCCCGAAGACGACACGCCGAGTCACGGCTGGTGGCGCCCGGTGGCCGGCCTCCAACGCGTCCACCAGCTCGCGATACGGACCCAACCGGGCGACCTCGTCGCCGTCCAGGATGTCCAGAGTGCTCCGGTTCACCATGCGCTGATCCGGTGGGAGGGGGCGAAGATGTCCATCTGGGGCCATCCGTCCGTCATGGTGAGGTTTCGGGGAGTCTAAGGGTGCGGACAGGGCCAGAGGGTTTCGAGGTCGGCGTGCTACAACCTGCGCGTGGGGCGACGCAACAGGCACAGGGCCACGCCCTCCGGACAGCCGCTCACCCGCAGGGCACTCCTGGTCTCCGGCCTCGGACTGGTCACCGTCGCCGGGGCCACGGGGATCGTGACCACGCGGTGGCGCCACGGCGGCGCCGTGGACGTGCGCGACCTCTCGGGCGGGGCGGCCTCACCGACGTTCGGATCGGTGCCCTCCCTCACCGCGTCCCCGAGTCCCTCGCCGAGCCCGACGCCGAGTCCCACGCCCTCGGAACGGGTGGCGGAGGCGTTCTCCCTGGCCGCCGCCGACTACATGAGCGGCCGACGCGGTCAGGCAGCCGTCGCCGGGGTGAACCTGACCACCGGCCAACGCGTCGACCACCGCCCCGACGGACAGTTCCGCACGGCGAGCATCGTCAAGGTCGAGATCCTGGAGACCCTGATGCTGACGCTGCAGAAGCGCGGGGACTGGCCCAGCAGCCGCCAGCGATCCCTGGCCCGGTCGATGATCACCCGCAGCGACAACGACGCGGCCAACGCGTTGTGGAGCACCATCGGTGGGGCGTCCGGTCTCAAGGGCATGAACACGACCCTGGGGATGACCGACTCGGTCCCCGGCACCGGGGGGTACTGGGGTGCCACGCTCACCACCGCGCCGGACCAGCTGCGGGTGCTGATGGCGCTGGTCGATCCCGACAGCCCGCTGGACGAGGAGTACCGGGACTATGTGCGCGACCTCATGTACGCCACCGTGGACGAGCAGCGATGGGGCACGCCCGAGGCGGGCAAGGCGGGCACAGCTGCAGTGAAGAACGGTTGGCTGCCCGCCCAGTCGGACGGCGGGCTCTGGACGATCAACTCGCTGGGGCTGGTGTTCCTGGCCAACGGGCAGCGGGTGGCCCTCGCCGTGCTCTCGCGCAGGTCGCCCAGCATGGCCGTCGGAATCACCACCGTCGAGCATCTCGCCGCGCTCGCCGGCCGTGCCCTCTCCGGCGTGGTCCTGTCCGACTCGACGCCCTCCTTCGGCGCGCCCTCTTCCGGCGCGTCCTCCGCCGGCGCCTCCGGCGTTTCGTCGACCTCGCACACCTGACAGACTGCGGGCATGCGCGTCCACCTTGGTTCGGACCACGCCGGCCTCGAGCTGAAGACTCATCTCGCCCAACACCTTTCCGGGGCGGGCCACGAGGTCGTCGACCACGGCCCCCACGTCTTCGACCCGCTCGACGACTACCCGACGTTCTGCCTGCGCGCCGCCCTGGCCGTGACCCGGGACCCGGGCAGCCTCGGGGTGGTCATCGGCGGTTCGGGCAACGGCGAGCAGATCGCCGCCAACAAGGTCGCCGGCGTCCGCGCCGCCCTGGCGTGGAGCCTCGAGACGGCTCGGCTCTGCCGGCGGCACAACGACGCCAACGTGCTGTCGATCGGCGCCCGGTTGCACCCGGTGGCGGAGGCGACGTCCTTCGTCGAGGCGTTCGTCGCGGAACCGTTCTCGCACGAGGAGCGGCATCAACGGAGGATCGACATGCTCCTCGACTACGAGCGCTCCGGGGACCTGCCGCCGCTGCCCTGACCGACTGCCCGCCGGTTCAGTCCTCGAGGGCGGGGATCACGTCGGCGATCATCCGGTCGACGCCCAGGTCGACGTCCGTGGGGGTGAATCCGAGCCGTACCACGACCAGGTCGGCCGAGGGGACGACGACCA
>CAYYCE010000203.1:5087-5787 GCA_964469635.1 uncultured Kineosporiaceae bacterium | reverse complement strand
GGCCGACCTGTCATGGGCGCAGACTATCCAGGCCTGAGCGCTATCCAGGCCTGAGCGCCGATCGCGCCGGAGCAGACCACGGCACCGCGTCGGCGCGGGCGGGGTCAGGAGGGCAGGACCAGCTCCACGAGCGCGGCGTTCCCGTCGCCGTCCACCCGGACCCGGGCGCGTGCCCGGTCGGCGGTCAACGCATCCTGCATCCGGCGGGCGTCGGCCTGCGGCAGGAAGTAGCTGTCGATCCCGCACTCCAGCCGGTCTCCTCCGTCGTGACACCGCAGGAACGGTCCCTCGGCGGGCGGATCGCCCAGCGCGGGACCGCCGCGCCACACCTGCCCGTCGCGCGTCAGTGGGAGGAAGACCGTGCCGCGTTCGCCGAGCGAGGAGTCGAGCCCCAGGTCCGGATAGGTCAGGGCGACGTAGGAGCCCCGGAACGGGTGGACCGGATCCGCCGACGCCACCCGCAGCAGGTACTCCTCGCCGGTCAACCGGGCCGACAGCCGTGGTCCCACCGCCGCCGCGACCAGTGCCAACTGCACGGCGGCCACCACCCCGAGCGCCGCCCAACGCCGCCCGGGACCCGTGCGCGTGGCGGTCACGGCCGGGCCTCCACCTCGGCGAGCAGACGCCGCCGTCCCCGGTCGACGAGGAAGCCGGCGACCACCAGCACCGCGCCGACCACCAGGAACAGGGTCGCGCCGGT
>CAYYCE010000203.1:0-5077 GCA_964469635.1 uncultured Kineosporiaceae bacterium | reverse complement strand
ATGATCGGGGCGAACACCGCGATGCTCTGCACCGTGGTGAACACGACCACCGCCCCGGTCGCCGACCAGGTCAGAGCCGCCAGTTCGCGGCGGGCGCCGAGCACCGCGTACCAGCTCGCCGCGAGCAGGTAGACGATCACGCTGAACACCGCCCGCCCCGTCAGCGACGGGGTGGGCTCGAGCAGGTCGCCGTCCACCCGCCACGAGACCAGCGCCGCCCCGGCGGCCACGATCGCCACGATCACGGCGACCTCGACCCGGTCGGCCCGACGACCGCCGGCACCGCGAGCGCCGCGACCACGATCACCGTGAGCCGCAGCTGCCATGCATCACCCGCCCGGTACACGGGCAGGGCCGCGACGAACAGCCCGACCAGGGCCAGCGCGGCTCCCGCCAGGCGCCAGGGGGCCGCGAAGGACTGCCGCCACCGGGCCTCGTGCAGGACGCCGATCGCCGTGGCGAGGGCCGCGGCCACCAGAACACCCGCGGCGAAGCCCAGCGCCGAATCGGCCTGCTCACCCGCACTCCAGACGAACCAGACCACCGCCAGCGCGATGGCCGCGGCCAGCGGCGTCAGCCCGGCCGTCGTGTAGGCGTAGAGCAGGGCTCCGGCCGCCCACCAGCCGAGGAGCGCGGCGGAGTAGGCGGGGACCTGCAGGCTCTGGGCGGCCTGGAAGATCACGGCGCCGAGCCCCGCCACGGCCAGCAGACGCGCCGCGGCGAGTACCGCCCCGCCGTAGCCCCGGAGCAGTTCGGCCAGGACGAGCAGGCCCGCCCACAGCGCCAGCGCGCCGCCGAACCGCACGCCCGGCGAGAGTCGGTCGAGGTTGGCGGCGACCAGCCAGATCAGTCCGATCCCCAGGAAGGCCGCACCGAGACCGAGTACGACGCGGGCCACGGAGATGCGGGTCGAGACGGTGTACCGAGCCCGGATGGCGTCCGCTGTTTCGGCCGTGAGGACACCGTCGGTCTGCCACCTGGTCAGCTGATCATCGAGCCAGGCGTAGCGGCGCGGCGAGATCACGCTCACACCAACAAGCATTGCGGTTTGCAGTGCCTGCTGCAACAGACCTTGGTCGCCTGCGGGATCGCCGCGGGCGATCGTCCCTACTGGCGGGTCGCGGCGATCAGGGCCTTCCAGGTGGCGGGGCCGACGATGCCGTCGGCGGTGAGCCGGTGGCGCTTCTGGAAGGTGAGGACGGCGGAGGTGGTGGCGGGGCCGAAGTGGCCGTTGGCGCCGGGGACCCGGAGCGCCTTCTGCAGGGCCAGGACGGCCGCTCCGGAGGAGCCGCGGTGCAGCAGGGTGCCGGAGTACCGCGACAGCCCGCTCGTCGACGACACCGACGTCGAACCCGCCGATGAACCCGCCGCCGACGAGGACGATCCCGGCCGGGTCGCGGCGATCAGGGCCTTCCACGTGGCGGGGCCGACGATGCCGTCGGCGGTGAGCCGGTGGCGCTTCTGGAAGGTGAGGACGGCGGAGGTGGTGGCGGGGCCGAAGTGGCCGTTGGCGCCGGGGACCCGGAGCGCCTTCTGCAGGGCCAGGACGGCCGCTCCGGAGGAGCCGCGGTGCAGCAGGGTGCCGGAGTACCGCGACAGCCCGCTCGTCGACGACACCGACGTCGAACCCGCCGATGAACCCGCCGCCGCCGTCGTCCCCGCCACCTCGCCCGCGGACCGTGCGGCGATCAGGGCGCGCCAGGTCGGGGCGTCCATGCGCCCGGTCGCCGGCACCGCGTGGGTCCGCTGGAAGGCCTTCACGGCGGCCGCGGTCGCCGGCCCGTAGTCGCCGTCCACGCTCGCGCCGACGGCGGCCTGGACGGCCCGGACGACGGGCCCGCCGTAGCCGGGCCCGACCGTCGCCCCCCCGTAGCGGATCAGGGCGGCCAGCGTGCCCGAGGCCCCCGAGGGCGCCGCGACGGTGGGGTGCGACGGACAGGGAGCGGATCTCGGGGAGGAGTGGGCCGCCGCCCAGTTCAGGTCGGCCGGCGCGCAGGGGCCGTAGTCGTTCGCGGCCACCCGGCCGCTCCAGAACGACGTCCGCCGCATCGCCCCGGCCCAGGACAGCGAGAAGTGGATGTGGTTGCGGTGGCAGCGAGTGTCCGAACCCGCATCGGTGGCCGACGAGCAGTCGCTGTAGGCGCGCCAGCCGGCGTCGGCACTGTAGGAACCCCAGATCCGGTTGTTCCAGATGACGTACATGATCCCGAGGCGGCGGGCGTTGGCGTAGCGGTGGCCCGCGGCGTCGCTGGCGAACAGCCAGTCCAGGACCGCCTGGGCCTGCGCAGCCTGGGCCGGCGTGCGGACGCTGACGAACCAGTCCACCGCCCGGCCCTCGTAGTGCTCGCTGGCCATGCCGTCGGCACCGCAGTCGCGCCCCAGGCTGTAGCTGGTGCCCGGATAGGTGGAGCGCAACAGGTTGCCCCACGAGACCGACCCCGGCTTGGAGCCCGGATCGCACGAGGTCTGCTTCACATACGGTGCCAGCGCCTCGATGCCGCTCGGAAGGCCCGCCGGCACCGCCGGGGCGGGGGCGGAGGCGGACGTCGACGACAGGGCGAGGGGGGTGCTGGGAGCCGCGGGGGCGTCGGCGACCACCGAGGCGGGGATCGCGGCCAGCCGTGAGGCGTCCACCCCCGGGGAGGCGTCCACCCCCGGGACGGCGGCCAGCGCCGCGACCAGGCCGGCGCCGGCCAGCACGCGGCGGGCGGTGCGGGTCTGCGACCGGGGGAAGGGGAGGTGAACGCGGGATGCTGCGTGCTGTCGACCTGCCGTCATGACGCCTCTCCGGGTGGCACTGCTCGGGAGGCGGGGCGCCCGAGCTGGTCCCAGGCCCCGTCGGCGGACGGCAATGGGGTTGCAGCGCCGCGGCGGGCATCGCGCCGAATTCGTCCGGACGGCACAGCCGCGCCCGGCGGTGGGCACGCAGCGTGATCGGTCCACAGCCGGTGATCACGACGATCGTCGTGGAGGGGGCGGGATCGCTCAGCGGCCGAGCAACGGCGCCATCACCCGGGCGAGCACGCTGGGGCGGCCGGTGATCCGCTCCTCGGCGTCCGCCGCCGTCATGGTGCGCAGCCCCGCGTTGATGCCGAGCCAGCGCCACGGCTCGGCCTCCCAGGCGGGCCAGCGGTGGTTCACCCAGGGCAGCCGGGTCAGCTCGCCGTCCACCCCACGGATCAGGTCGGCCAGGGTGCGTCCGGCCAGGTTCGCGGTCCCCACCCCGTCGCCGACGTACCCGCCGGCCCAGGCGAACCCGCTCGCCCGGTCGAGGCCGACCCCGGCGTGCCAGTCCCGGGAGATCCCCAGCGGCCCGCCCCAGGCGTGCGTGAACGCGTCGGTCGGCAGCGCGGGGAACAGCCCCCGCGCCGTCTCGCGCAGCGAGGCGAAGACCGTCTCGTCCCGGTCGAAGCCGGCCCGGACGGCCGAGCCGAAGTGGTACGGGGCGCCGCGACCGCCGAACACGAGCCGGTCGTCGGCGGTGCGCTGGCCGTAGACGATCAGGTGCCGGTGGTCGTTGAAGGTCTGCCCGCGGTCCAGGCCGACCTGGTCCCAGAACGAGGCCGGCAGCACCTCGGTGGCCACGATGAGCGAGTACACCGGGACCATGGTGCGGTGTGCGGGGGGTCCGGGTGGGTCGCCGGCCGGCCGCGTCACCGGCAGGTGGGGGGTCCAGGCCTCGACGGCCCGGACGACGTGCGCCGCGCGCACGGTGCCCGCGGCGGTGACCACCCGGCCCGGCTCGATCCGCAGTGCCGGGGTCTGCTCCGCGATCCGCCCGCCTCGGCTCTGAACCGCCCGGGCCAGGCCGCGGACCAGCCGCGCCGGGTGGATCCGGGCGCAGTTCGGCGTGTAGCAGGCTCCCAGCACCCCCGCGGCCCGGACGTGCTCGGCGGTGGCCCGGGCCTCGAGCACGCGCACGCCGTCCACACCGTCGAACAGGGCGTCTGACTCGGCCTCCGCCCGCGCCCGCGCCAGTTGCACCGAACTGCGGGCCAGGCTGATCGTGCCGCCCCGCAGGTAGTGGGCCTCGATCTGCTCGTCCCGACAGACCCGGCCCACCTCGTCGACGCAGCCGATCATGGCTCGGCGCATCGCCAGCGCCGCCGCTCGCCCGTAGGCGCGGGCCAGCGAGGGCGTCGAGCGTGGGAACAGCGCCGAGCACCAGCCGCCGTTGCGCCCACTGGCGCCGAAGCCGGTGATCTGCGCCTCGAGCACGAGGACACGGATCGTCGGGTCGGCCGTCAGCAGGTAGTAGGCCGTCCACAGCCCGGTGTAGCCGGCGCCGATGATGCAGACGTCGACGTCGGCGTCGCCCTCCAGCCCTGGCCGGGGGGCCAGGTCGTCCTCGCCGGAGGCGACCAGGGTGGCGTGCCACAGCGACAGCTCGGCGTACCGGCCCCCGGCGGTGGTGCTCACAACAGGCTCGAGGCCTCCGACAGCACCGAGCGCAGGATCGAGGTGATCTCGTCGAACTCGGCCTGGCCGATGATCACCGGCGGGGCGAGCTGGACCACGGGGTCGCCGCGGTCGTCGGCGCGGCAGTACAGCCCGGCGTCGAACAGGGCCTTGGACAGGAACCCGCGCAGCAGCCGCTCGCTCTCGGCCTCGTCGAACGTCTCGCGGGTGGCCTTGTCCTTGACCAGCTCGATGCCGTAGAAGAAGCCCTCGCCGCGCACGTCCCCGACGATGGGGATGTCCAGCAGCGACTCCAGCGAGGCCCGGAACGCGGGCGCGTTGGCGCGGACGTGCTCGTACAGGCCCTCCCGCTCCAAGATGTCGAGGTTGGCCATCGCCACCGCGGCCGAGACCGGGTGGCCACCGAAGGTGTACCCGTGCGGGAAGTACGTGGTGCCCCTGCTGAACGGCTCGAACAACCGGTCGCTGGCGATCATGGCGCCGATGGGGGAGTACCCGCTGGTCATACCCTTGGCGCAGGTGATCATGTCGGGGACGTACCGCAGGTCGTTGCAGGCGAACATGCCGCCGATCCGGCCGAACGCGCAGATCGTCTCGTCCGAGACCAGCAGGACGTCGTAGGTGTCGCAGATCTCGCGGACCCGCTCGAAGTACCCGG
>CAYYCE010000202.1:0-5850 GCA_964469635.1 uncultured Kineosporiaceae bacterium | reverse complement strand
GCGTAGTCCATCGAGAGGCCGAAGAGCAGCGCGAACATGATGACCGGGATGAACGACGGCAGCGGTGTCGGTGTGTCGATGCCGATCAGCCGGCCGGCCCAACCACCTTGCAGGACGTAGGCGGTCACCCCGTAGGCCGCGGCCACCGACAGCAGGTTCATCAGGGCCGCCGTGACTGCGATGACGACGCTCCGGAACGCCAGTACGAGCAGGACCATTGAGACGACCACGACGCCGCCGATGAGCGGGACGAGCCGATCGGCGATCGACGAGATCAGGTCGATGTTGGCCGCGGTCGCCCCGCCGACGTGGACCTCGGCGCCGCTCCCCGCGGTCGCTGCCGGAATCACCTCCTCGCGCAGGGTCCGCACCAGCTCCTCGGTGGCGAGGTCCTGCGGCCCGGTCCGCGGCACGACCGTGATCATCGCCGTGTCGCGGGATGGGGAGAGCTCCGGCGGCGGGACAGCCGCCACGCCCGGCGCGCCGCGTAGGGCGGCCTGCAGCCGCTGCACGGTCACACGGTCTTCTTCCTGGGGAAGCTGCGCCAGGACGAGCAGCGGCCCGTTGGCGCCTGGGCCGAACCCCGCGGCCAGGGCGTCGTAGGCCTGCCGGCTCGAGGTGCCCTCGGGGTCGTTCCCCGCGTCCGGCTGGCCGAACCGCACGCCCAGGAACGGCGCCGCGAGCAGCAGCAGCACCCCCAGACTCACCAGGGTGGCGAGGACCCGGTGCCGGTGCACCAGGCGGCTCCACCGCATCCAGCCGGGCGCCGGCTGCGGGCAGGCCCCGGGGGAGGGCTCCACGGCGCGCCGCGGGCCCAGCGGGATGCGGAGCCGGTCGATGGGTGACCCGACATAGCCCAGCATCGCCGGAAACAGCGTCAGGGCGGCGAGCAGGACCACCAGCGTCGCGATCATTGTGACGATGGCGGTGCCGTTCATCACAGGCAGCCCGACCACGAACAGCCCGGACATGCTCACCATGACCGTGCCGCAGGCCACCACCACCGCCCGGCCCGCGGTGTCCGCTGTCGCCACGGTCGCGGCGCACGGGTCCAGGCCAGTCGCCCGCCACTCACGGAAACGGGTCACCATCAGCAGGGCGTAGTCGATGCCGAGGGCCAGTCCCAGCACGATGCCGATCGTGGACGCGAACTGCGGCACGTCGAGCAGCGCCGCCGCGAGGCCGAGCAGGCTGCTGCTGACCGCCAGCGCGGTGATCGCCATCGCCAGCGGCAATCCGGCGGCCACCATCGACCCGAACGTGAGGAGCAGGATCACCGCCCCGGCGATCAGGCCGATCAACTCGGCCGGGGACCGGGTCGCCTCGGCGAGCTGCACACTACGGCCACCGAGCACGACGTCCAGGCCGTCGCGCCGGGCCACCTGCGCCGCCTCCAGCATGGTCCGGGTGTCGGCCTTCGGCATGTCGTTCGGGTTGACGACGTCGAGGTGGATGCGCGCGACCAGTGTGCGGCCGTCGGCCGAGATCGAGCCACCGGTGGCGTAGGGGTCGTCGACGGTGGTGACGTGCGGCACCGCGCGGAGCTCACCCAGCAGGGCCACGACCCTTCCGCGCACCTCTGCGGCACCGACGTCTTCCGCGCGCACCACCATCCGGACCGAGTCGCCGGACAGCGCCGGGAACCGCTCCGCCAGGAGGGACTGTGCCTGCTCCGAGTCCGAGCCCGACACGGCCGAGCCGTTCGAGAAGTCTGCGCCGAAGGTCGAGGAGAGCCCAAGGGCGGCGGCGAGCGCGACGACCCACACGACCAGCACCCTCCCCCGACGGCGGTAGGCCAGCCCGCCGAGGCGGCCCAGCGGGCCTGGCCGTGGCCGGTGGGTGCCAGGGAAGGGTCCGCCCCGGTCCGCGCCGTCCTCCCCGGGGCGAGCGTCGGTCAGGGGGGCGCGTGCTGGTCGTGTCATGGCAGCGATGGTCGCGCCGCTCCCACCGGGTGGGCGTCGGGCGGCTGTTGCCGGCTCCTCAGCGGCCGGGCGAACGAGACGCGCACCGAACCGCGCCCGTCGACGTAGGCGGGCGCGCTCCACAGCCGAGCCGCCCGACCGGACGGCGGCCCTACCCTTTGAAGATGAGACGGCGAGCGGTGCGGCTCCGCCTCCCTGTCCTCGCGCAGGACGCGCTGCTGGGGGCGACGGTCGCCGTGATGCACGTCCAGGGCGTGCTGGCGAAGCCGCCGGACGCGCCGGTCCGGCCGCTGACCGACTTCGCCGGCCTGGGCTTCGTCCTACTGGTCCTGAGCGGGCTGGCGCTGACGTTCCGCCGGCGGTGGCCCGCCGCGGTGTTCGTCGTCGCCGCCCTGGCAAGCCTGACGTACTTCACGCTCGACTTCTCCGACGGCCCGGGCTGGATCGGGTTGTTCGTCTCGCTGTACACGCTGACCGCCTACGGCGACGGGCGCCGATCGGTCGCGGTGGCGAGCGTCGGCATCGCCGTGCTGGCCACCGGTTGGCTGATCGCCGGCGCGGACGTCGAGCCGAGGGCGGCCATTGGGTGGGTGTTCTTCCGCATCGCGGCCTCGGTGATGGCGGCCGCGCTCGGTGAGTCGGTCCGCACCCGGCGAGTGGTGGCGGCCGAGGCCCTGGAGCGGGCGGCGCTGGCCGAACGCACCCGCGAGGAAGAGGCCCATGCGCGGGTCGAGGCCGAACGGCTGCGGATCGCACGCGAGGTGCATGACACCGTCGCGCACGCCGTCGCGATCATCAACGTCCAGGCGGGCGTCACCGCCTACATGCTCGACAAGCACCCGGAGCGGGTGCGTGAGGCGCTGGTCACGATCGAGCGGACGAGCGCGCAGGCCCTGCACGAGATGCGGGCGGTACTCGGCGTGCTACGCGACTCGGACGACGGGCGGGCCCCCGAGCCCCGGCCTGGGCCAGGTGGACGCGCTCGCCGCGATGGCCCGCGAGGCGGGGCTGGACATCACCCTCGACGTGCCGCCACCCACCGCGCCGCTGCCAAGCGCGGTGGAGCACACCGTGTACCGCATCATGCAGGAGGCACTGACCAACGTAATTCGCCATGTCGGCCCCACCCGGGTGACGCTAGCCGTCGCCTACTGCACCGGAGGGCTCGAGATCACGGTGACTGACGAGGGTGCCCCTGCCCCGGGAGACGACGCACGCCGCATCCCGGTTCCCGCCGCCCACACCGGATCGGACGAGCCGGGCCGAGGCCTGCTCGGCATGAGCGAACGATGCAGCCTGCTGGGCGGGGAGCTCACCACCCGGCGACGGGCGGGCCACGGGTTCGAGGTCAGGGCGCGTCTCCCGTTGGCACCGGCCGACGCGGGGCGACCATGAGCGCACCGGCCCGAGAACCCGTCACGGTGCTGCTGGCCGACGACCAGGCCCTGGTGCGGTCCGGGTTCAAGCTGCTGCTGGACGCCGAGGACGACATCCAGGTGGTCGCAGAGGCGCCGGACGGCGCCGAGGCGATCCGGTGGGCGCGCTCGACCCGGCCCGACGTCATCCTGATGGACATCCGCATGCCGGTGCTGGACGGCATCCAGGCTACCTCCGAGATCGTCCGGACACGGGGCCTGGAGCAGACCCGGGTGCTGATCCTGACGACATACGACACCGACGCGTACGTCTTCGAGGCGCTCAGGTGCGGCGCCAGCGGCTTCCTGCTCAAGGACGCCGGCCCCGCCGAGCTACTTCACGCCGTCCGGGTGGTCGCCGCCGGTGACGCGCTGCTCGCGCCCAGCATCACTCGCCGCATCATCGCCCGGTTCACCGGGGAGCAGATCGCCGCTCGGGTGGCCGAGGACCGGCTGTCGGTCCTGACCCAACGCGAGCGACAGGTGCTCGCCCTGGTGGGCGAGGGGCTGAGCAATGACGAGATCGGCGCCGAGCTCTTCCTGAGCCCGGCCACCGCCCGCACCCACGTCAGCCACGCGATGACCAAGCTGGGCGCCCGCGACCGCGCACAGTTGGTCGTCATCGCCTACCAGACCGGCCTGGTCGGTCGCCGACCGTGAGCGCCCGGGCCGGGGATGCGCCGGCGCCGGCTCTCCCCACATCAACGGACATCGGCGAACACCCGCGGATGTCGCCTCACCCACCTTCACAGCGTGCTCATCGCGCGTCTCGCCCACCAGACGGAGGCCGACGGACCTGCGCGGACGCCGGTGGACGACTCGATCGGCGCCCGAGACGACGCCGTTGCGACCAGAACTGTGACCACGGACACGAGAACGCGGCCATACCCTCGAGGGGTATAACCGCGTTCTCGCAGGTCAGAGCGGTGGCGGTGGGATTCGAACCCCACGGTGGAGTTGCCCCCACACACGCTTTCGAGAACTGCCCCTCACCGTCCAACCACGTCCACCACCGTCCCCACCTGCACAAGCACCGAGCCGCAGACCCCGTCGGACGCCAGCGAACCTAGGCAACTGAGACCACAACTGAGACCAGTCGACTCGTGCGCCGGTGGGCTGACCAGGCCGCCAATCACGACCCCGGCGCTGGGATTCTGCGGCCCCGAGACCAGCACTGGACCCGCAGCTGATTTTCGTCTTACGATAAACATGTGGTGACAGACGACCAGATCCAGAAGTGGGCCGACGAGGCCGAAGCCGGCTACGACGTCGACGAGCTGAAGCGCCGCGGTCGCGGGCGCCCCGGCCGTGGAGCCGAGCCGATGCAGGTGGTGGCGGTCCGACTGACCGCTGAGGAGCTTGCCGCCCTCGACGCGGCAGCGACCCAGAACGACATGAGCAGATCGGAGCTCATCCGGGCCGCGCTCGCGCACTTCGCAGCGTGAAGGTCCACCCGGCCGCCCTCAAGCACGGCATCTCCGTCGAGGACGCCGTCCAGGCCGCCGAGTGGCCCCTGTGGATCGAGCCCCTCGACGACGACTCCCCGGCCCGAGAGCTGCGGCTCGGGTTCGACACCACGGCACGCCTCCTCGAGACCGTCGTCCTCGTCTTCGACACCGGAGACGAGATGGTCATCCACGCCATGCCGGCCCGCAAGAAGTACCTGGACCTACTCCCCTGACAGGAGGACTGGGTAGCGACGACGACTCCAGGCCACCGCGGCGCCGCACCAATTGAGCCTGCCACCCAAGAGCATTGACTCGCAGCGTCCCAGCACTTCGCGGTCTGCAGTCTGCACCCGCCAGACGCTGCGACCGTCGACGCCGGCGCCACTCTGCGCAGCGCCAATCGCTCCAGTACGTACCTGCCCCGCCCTAGTCGTAGCCGTCACTACCGGCGAGCAGGGTGACCTTGAACACGTCGGGGTCCGCGTGGTCCTTCGCGACCCAGCTGACTGTGAGGCCCTGCTCGGCACGCTTCGCCCGGTCAACGCGTTCTAACACCAGTCGCGCCGTGGTGCCCTCGGGGCGCTCCCACCGATGGTCGGTCGCCACCCTTGCGACCTCTGCGTCGTACTCGTCGGCGTCGAAGGTGACGCCGTGGTCCATCGGCGCCTCGTGGAGCCAGTCCCAGTGGACAGCGCCCCCCTCACGCACGATGGTCGCGTCAGTCATGCCGCAGCCGTACACCCCGCACTCACACCGCGCGATGGGCACCCGCTTCGGCTCCACGGTCGCACGCCCGCTTCCGCGGCAGGTACCACCGCCACTCGGCCCAGGACCCGGACCACCACGGACCCCGATGGACGTCCGCGGACAGCATCGAGCCGCCCCGCGAGACGTCAAGAGTGGACCAGAACTGAGACCAGAACACGAGAACGCGGCCATACCCATAGGGGGTATGGCCGCGTTTCCGCAGGTCAGAGCGGTGGCGGTGGGATTCGAACCCACGGTGGAGTTGCCCCCACACACGCTTTCGAGGCGTGCTCCTTTGGCCGCTCGGACACGCCACCG
>CAYYCE010000201.1:0-5868 GCA_964469635.1 uncultured Kineosporiaceae bacterium | reverse complement strand
GGGGGGGAGGGGGGCGGTCGCCGACCCGGTCACCGCGACCATGGGGGCCGCCGTCCGGGTGACCTTCGAGGAGTGCGGGGTGTTACTCGCCGTATCGGCCGGGGGCCACTCCCGGCCGCCGACCGGGACCGACCTCGCGATGCCCACCCAGGGGCATTTGGATACTCTCCGTCAGCAGTTGCTGGACGATCGGATCGGCTTCGGCGCCGTGCTCGAGGCCGCCGGGGTCCGGTTGGACGCGAGTCTGCTGCACCCCTGGGCCCGCTGGATCACCCCGGAGCCCGAGCCCCGGCGTTTCGACACCGACTTCTTCGTGGCCCGCATCCCGGCCGGGCAGCAGGTGCGTGCCCTCGGCGGCGAGGCAGACCCGTCCCAACCGCACGCCGGTGACGGGACGGGCAGCGGGCTGTCGGCGGCGGACGCCGTCCGGCGCCACCGCGCCGGGGAGTTGGCGATGCTACCGCCGACCCTGGTCTGCCTCGAGGAGCTGGCTGCGGCCCCGTCGGTGGCCGCGCTGTTCGCGACCCGACGCCGGATCCGTCCGGTGATGCCCTGGCTGAGCGCCGTGGATTCGGCCGACGGATCACCGCGGCCGGTGCTCCGGGTCGACCTCGACGGACTCGGCGGCGGGGGGCCCGCGTCGTGAGCCGGCCACCCCGGTGGCGCCTGGACCCCCTTGGCGGCGGGCCGTGGTCCGGGGGCGATGCGGGCGCCTGGGCGTTCTGCGTCCTGGCCCCCAACCCGGGGCCGATGACCCTGGACGGCACCAACACCTGGGTGGTGTCCGCGCCCGGGGCCTCGGCCGCGGTGGTGATCGATCCGGGGCCGGACGATCCGGACCATCTGCGGGCCGTCGGGGAGGCGGTCGAGCGCCGGGGCTGCACCCGCGTGGCCGCGGTCCTGCTCACGCACGGCCACCTCGACCACAGCGAGGGGGCGCGGACCTTCGCCGAGTCCGCCGGATGCGGGGTGCGCGCCCTCGACCCGCGCCACCGGCTCGGGTCGGAGGGCCTGGTGGACGGCGACACGGTGGCACCGGACGGAGCGCGGCTGGACGTGGTCGCCACCCCGGGGCACACCGGCGACTCGCTGAGCTTCGTGCTGGCCGGGGAACGGCTGCTGCTGACCGGCGACACGGTGCTCGGCCGCGGCACCGCCGTGATCGACCACCCGGACGGCGAGCTCGGCGCCTACCTGGCAACGCTGGACCGGCTCGAGGACCTGGTGCACCGGCACGAGCTCGCCGGCCTGCTTCCCGGCCACGGTCCGGTGCTGTACGAACCGCTGGCCGTGGTGCGGGCCTACCGGGACCATCGCCGGCAGCGGCTGTCCCAGGTCAGGAGGGCCCTGGACGACGGCGCGCGCGACGTTCAGGAGGTCGTGGCAGCGGTGTACACGGACGTCGATCGGTCGGTGTGGCCGGCCGCGGCGCGTTCGGTGGCGGCCCAACTGGTCTATCTCGGGGTGCCGGTCGGGCCGTGACCGCGTGAACCGGCCCTGATGACGGTGGTCCGGAGGTCTCAGTGGTCTGCAGGTCTCAGCGGGCCCGGCGACGCAGCCGGTCGATGTCCAGCAGCAGCACCGCCCTCTGGTCCAGCCGAAGCCAGCCGCGGGCCGCGAAGTCGGCCAGCGCCTTGTTGACCGTCTCCCGGGAGGCGCCCACGAGCTGGGCCAGCTCCTCCTGGGTGAGGTCGTGCGTGACCCGCAGGCCCTCGTCGGTGGGCGTGCCGAACCGCTCGGACAGGTCGAGCAGCGCCTTGGCCACCCGCCCGGGCACGTCGGAGAACACCAGGTCGGCCAGCGCCTCGTTGGTCCGGCGCAGCCGGCGGGCCAACGAGCGCAGCAACTGGCGTGCGACGTCCGGGCGTCCGTTCAGCCAGGTGGCCAGGTCCTCGCTGCCGACGCCGAGCAGAGAGGTGTCCGCAACGGCGGTCGCGGTGGCGTTGCGGGGCCCCGGGTCGAACAGCGACAGTTCGCCGAACATCTCGCCCGGGCCGAGGATCGCCAGCAGGTTCTCCCGGCCGTCGCCCGAGGCCCGGCCGAGCTTGATCTTGCCGTCGACGATGATGTAGAGCCGATCCCCCGGGTCACCCTCCGCGAACAGCACCTCGCCGCGCCCGACCTCCCGCCGTGCCATGGTCGCCTTGAGCGCGACTGCCGCGTCGTCATCGAGCGCCGCGAACAACGGAGCCTGACGCACGACGTCGTCGTCCACCCTCAACCCCTCCTCGACCTGGCCAGGCCGTTCGCTGTGATCGGCCAAGGGAACGCTACTCGCAGAGGGCCGGGCCCGGAAGCGCTAGACCTCAGGCGCTGTGCGACGGAAGCGTATCGGTGCCACGGTCCGTCGTCGTGGCCACCCCCGAGCGCAGCGACTCCCGGAGGCTGTCCAGCTCGCCGAGGACGTCGCGCAGCTGTTCCAGCGTGCCCGCCTCGGCCAGCAGGTCGCAGGAGGGCAGGCCGACCAGTCGGCTGAGATCGTGCGGCAACGGGGCGGACGGTGGCATGGCGTGGCGCGGCAGGGTGTCCGGTGCGGTGAGGGCGGCGACCGCCAGGTCCAGTCGGGCTGCCACCAGCCGCCGCCAGTACTCCACGCTGCGCAGGTCCGATTCGCTCCAGTGGATCTGGCCGCACGGGCACGTGGCGGGGACGTCGGCGGCACGCGAACTGGTCATCGTGCTCCGCAGGGTGCTGTTCACGCCGGCCTCCTTCCATCATCGGTGCCGTCCGGGGCACCGCCGTCGATCCCGGCGGTCCGCCCTGCGCGGTGTAGGGAGAGGATCGTCGCCGCAGGTCAGAGCCTTGACGACGGTGATCGTCCGACCACTCTCCCGGCGCACTGGCCTCACCCTGCTGCCCCCGCGGTCGCCACGGCCGGTATTCACGACACGGCGCCGTAGGCTGTCGGGGTGGTGAGGCGGACGAGCAGCGGCCAACCGGTGACACCGCGCAGTGAAGTAGTTTCACAGGGTGATCGGCCGCCGGTGGCCCTGGTGCGCCGGGCGCGGCGGATGCATCGCCTGCTCGCCGAACTGCATCCCGACGCCCACTGCGAGTTGGCCTTCACCACGCCGCTGGAGCTTCTGGTGGCCACGATCCTGTCGGCCCAGTGCACCGATGCCCGGGTCAATCAGGTGACACCGGCGCTGTTCGCGCGCTACCGGTCGGCGGCCGACTTCGCCGGTGCCGATCGAGCCGAGCTCGAGGAGATGGTGCGATCCACCGGGTTCTTCCGGGCCAAGGCGAACACCCTGATCTCGCTCGGGACGGCCCTGGTGGTCGACCACGACGGCCGGGTGCCTCACCGGTTGGACGAGCTGGTGGCCCTGCCCGGGGTGGGCCGCAAGACCGCCAATGTGGTGTTGGGCAACGCCTTCGGAGTCCCCGGGATCACCGTCGACACCCACTTCGGAAGGCTGGCCCGGCGGTTCGGGTGGACCGGCGCCGAGGATCCGGTGGTCGTGGAGGCGGAGGTCGGGGCACTGTTCGAGCGTCGCGACTGGGCCATGCTCAGCCACCGCGTGATCTTCCATGGCCGGCGGGTGTGCCACGCCCGGCGCCCCGCGTGCGGGGCCTGCCCGCTGGCGCGGCCCGGTCTGTGTGCCTCGGCCGGGATGGGCGAGGGCGACCCGGCCCGCGCGGCCTCGCTGGTGAAGCGGGCGACCCCCGCGGCCGAAGGCGCCGCCACGACGGGCCCGGTCGGGGCCGGTGCGTGATCGGGGTGGAATCCGTCGCGTCCCAGCCCGATCCCCTCGACCCGCGTTCTGCCCCGGCGTGGATCGGGTCGCTGCGTGACGTCCTGGCCCGGGCGCGGGTCGACCAGTTGACCCGGTTCGCCCCGCCCCCGGGCGGGGCGCCGCAGCGCTCCGCGGTGCTGCTGCTGTTCGGTGAGGCCCAGGACGGCTCCGGCCCCGACATCCTGCTCACGGAGCGCTCCGCCACACTGCGCTCGCACGCCGGGCAGGTCTCCTTCCCCGGCGGCAGGATCGATCCGGACGACGGTGGACCGCGGGCCGCCGCACTTCGTGAGGCGCAGGAGGAGACGGGCCTGGATCCGGCTGGGGTGACGGTGGTCGGGAACCTGCCCGAGTTGTACCTGCCGGTCAGCGATCACGCCGTGACCCCGGTGCTGGCCTGGTGGGCACGGCCCAGCCCGGTCAGGGTGGTCGACCCCGGCGAGGTGGCGCGGGTGGCACGGGTGCCGGTCGCCGAACTGGTCGATCCGGTCAGCCGATTCCGCGTCCACCACCCCAGCGGGTTCGTGGGGCCCGGCTTCGGGGTGCGCGGCCTGTTCGTCTGGGGCTTCACCGCGGGAATCCTCGACCGGGTGATCAACCTGGCCGGGTGGGAGCGCCCGTGGGACGCCAGGCGGGTGGAACAGCTTCCGGCCCAGCCGGATCCGGCCCAGGTGAACTCCATCGAGGCCGGTGGCCGCCGGTGATCGACCTGGTCTTCGTGATCATCCTGCTGTGGTACGCCTACGGCGGGTACCGGCAGGGCTTCGCCGCCGGGTTGCTGTCGCTCATCGGCTTCGTCGGCGGTGCCGTGGTCGCCGTCCACTTCGCGCCGACGTTGGCGGAGCACCTGCCGTCCTCGGCGCGGCCCATCACCGTGCTGGCCGGCGTGCTGCTGACGGCGTGGCTGGGCCAGGTGCTCGGGTCGCTCGTGGGAGGGCGGCTGCGCCATCGGATGGCGCGTTCCGGGGTGGGCGGCCTGGACCTCGCCGTGGGCGCGGTGGCCGGGGTGGTCTCGTTCGCCATCGTGCTGTGGTTCGTCGGCGGCGCGATCCGGCAGACTCCCTCCCCGGTGCTGGCACGGGCCATGGCGGGCTCAAGGGTCCTCGGCGGCATCGACGCGCTGATGCCCTCCTGGATGGACCGGCTCGCGGGCGACTTCAGGCAGGTGGTCTCCGACTCCGCGTTCCCGCGCGTCTTCGACGGGGTGGCCCCGGAGCGGATCCTGCCGGTGCAGCCACCCGACGCGGCGGCGATGTCGGCTGCCGTGCAGCGTCAGGTGCGGCAGTCCGTGGTGAAGATCATCGGCGATGCCCCGGCCTGTGGCCGGGGCCAGGAGGGCAGCGGCGCGGTGATCGCGCGCAACCGCGTGGTCACCAACGCCCACGTGGTCGCCGCGGTCACGAATCCCTCGGTGATGATGTCCGGTTCCGGACGGCGCTACACCGCCCGGGTGGTGCTCTTCGACCCGAAGACCGATCTGGCCGTGCTGGCGGTGCCCTCGCTGCCCGCCCCGGCGCTGGCGCTGGGGGAGACGCTCGACCGGGGGGCGGACGCCGTCATCGCGGGTTACCCCGAGAACGGCCCGTACGTGGCGGTCCCGGCGCGGGTGAGGACGCTGCTGCGGGCCAACGGCGAGGACATCTACGGCGGCTCGGGCGCCGTCCGGCACGTGTACTCGCTCTACGCCACGGTGGAGCAGGGCAATTCGGGCGGACCGCTGCTGGCGACCGACGGCTCACTGGCGGGCGTGGTGTTCGCCAAGTCGCTGGACGACGCCGCGACCGGGTACGCCCTGACCATGGACGAGGTCCGGGACGAGATCACACGCGGGATCGCGGCGACCGAGGCGGTCTCGACGGGAAGGTGCGCCCTGGGCTGAGCGGCGGCCCCGGGAGCGTCAGTGCCGTTCGGTGCGCGGCTGGGCCACGGGGGCCACCCGCGCGAGCCAGTCCAGCAGGCCCGCCGTGACCTCGGCCGGAGCCTCCTCGGGCGCGAAATGGCCCGTCCCCGGCAGGATCCTGGCCTCCAGCGGGCCGCTGACCCAGCGTCGGGAGACGGCCGCCAGGGAGGGCGGGATCCACCGGTCCTCGGCCCCGTGCAGTTGCAGCACGGGGACCTCGATGTCCGCCTC
>CAYYCE010000200.1:0-5886 GCA_964469635.1 uncultured Kineosporiaceae bacterium | reverse complement strand
AGAGCCGCCTGTTGTCCGAGACGCTCCTCCCGAAGCGGATCGCTCTGCCCGTCTTCGCCTCGGACGCCCTCTCCTCGGTGGCCTACGCTCCCGACGAGATCCTGCTCACACTGGCCTGGGCGGGGACGGCGGCCTACACCGTGGGCCCGTTGATCGGCCTGGCCGTCGCGGCGGTGCTGCTGGTCGTCGTCACGTCCTACCGGCAGAACGTGCACGCCTACCCGTCCGGCGGCGGCGACTATGAGGTGGTCACCACCAACCTGGGACCCCGGGCCGGCGTCACCGTGGCCAGCGCGCTGTTGGTCGACTACGTGCTCACGGTCGCGGTGTCCGTCTCCTCCGGCGCCCAGTATGCCGCCTCGGCGATCCCCGCCCTGCGCGACCACGAGGCGCTCGCCGCGGTGGCGGTGGTGGCGCTGCTGACCGCCATCAACCTGCGTGGGGTCCGCGAGTCGGGTACGGCGTTCGCGATCCCCACCTATGCCTTCATGGTGGCCATTCTGGGCATGTCGGCCTACGGGCTGATCCTGCTCGCCGCCGGCTCGCTGCCGCAGGCCGAGAGCGCCGACCTCGTCGCGGTGCCCGAGGCGGGCTTCCAGCAGGGGCTGGTGGGTCTGGGCTGGGGGTTCCTGTTGTTGCGGGCCTTCTCCTCGGGCTGTGCCGCGCTGACCGGTGTCGAGGCGATCAGCAACGGGGTGCCGGCCTTCCGTCACCCCAAGAGCAGGAACGCCGCGTCGACCCTGGCCATGCTCGGGCTGATCGCGATCGCGATGCTGATGAGCGTTCTGGTGCTGGCCCAGCGGATGCACGTGCACTACAGCGAGGAGCCGGCCACCCACCTGCTGCGCGACGGCTCCCCGGTCGGGACCGACTACGTCCAGAGTCCGGTGATCGGGCAGATGGCGCAGGCCCTCTTCGGAGGCTTCCCGCTCGCCTTCTACGCGGTGGCGGCCACGACCGGGCTGATCCTGGTCCTGGCGGCCAACACGGCCTTCAACGGCTTCCCGGTGCTGGGTTCGATCCTCGCCCGCGACGACCTGATGCCGCGCCAGCTGCACACCCGCGGCGACCGACTGGCCTTCAGCAACGGGATCCTCACCCTGTCCGGCGCCGCGATGATGCTGATCCTGATCTTCGACGCCGAGGTCACGCGGCTGATCCAGCTGTACATCGTCGGGGTCTTCATCTCGTTCACCGCCAGCCAGACCGGCATGGTGCGGCACTGGAACCGGTTATTGGCGGTCGAGGTCGACCCCAGGGCACGCCACCGGATTCGGCGCTCACGGGTGGTCAACGTGATCGGGCTGACCATCACCGGGACCGTGCTGGCGATCGTGCTGATCACCAAGTTCGTCCACGGCGCCTACCTCGCGCTGATCGCCATGGTCCTGCTGTACCTGCTGATGCTTGGGATCCGCCGCCACTACCTCTCGGTGCGGCGCGAGCTCGCGCTCGACGAGGACGCCTCGGCGCGGACCCTGCCGTCGCGGGTGCACGCCATCGTGCTGGTCGCCAAGCTGCACAAGCCCACCATGCGGGCGCTGGCCTACGCCCGGGCCTCCCGGGCCTCGGCGCTCGAGGCCGTCACCGTGGTGGTGGACCCGGAGGAGACCGCCCGGCTGCGCCGGGAGTGGGACGAGGCCAACATCCCGGTGCCGCTGCGCGCCCTGGACTCGCCGTATCGCGAGATCACCCGCCCGGTGGTGGACTACGTGCGAGGCATCCGCCGGGAGAGTCCCCGAGATCTGGTGGTGGTCTATGTGCCCGAATACGTGGTCGGGCACTGGTGGGAGCAGTTGCTGCACAACCAGAGCGCGCTGCGGTTGAAGACACGGCTGCACTACACCCCCGGGGTGATGGTGGCCAGCGTCCCTTGGCAGCTGGTGTCCTCGGAGGGCCTGGGCGAACACCCGGACGATCTGCCCCAGCTCGCCCGGCGGGCGCTGCAGACCGGGGGGCCGACCACGGGCGAGCTGCCGCGGCGGGTGCCGCGGTCGGGCCGCGGTGGCCATGACTGAGCCCGCCGCGACCGGCCGCGCCGCGACCGGGCGGGATCGGGGGACGCTGCTACGGCTCGAGATCGAACGGGTCGCCACCGGCGGCGGCTGCGTCGCCCGGTATGAGGGCCGGGTGGTGTTCGTGCGGTACGCGTTGCCGGGGGAGGTGGTGCTGGCGCGCCTGGACGAGCAGTCGGCCTCCCCGGACGGGTCCCGGCGACGGTACTGGCGCGCCGACGCGGTCGAGATCCTGCGGCCCTCGCCCGATCGGGTCGCACCCGGCTGTCCGGTCTTCGGCCCCGGCGGCTGTGGCGGCTGCGATTGGCAGCACGCCTCGCTGCCGGCCCAGCGCGAGGGCAAGGCGGCGGTGGTGCGCGAGCAGTTGGGCCGGCTGGCCGGCGTCCATCTTGACGGTCTGGTGGTCGAGCCGGCGGCGGGGGAGGGCGCCCAGGACGACGGCCTGGGCTGGCGGACCCGGGTGCGGTTCGCGGTGGACGAGCAGGGGCGCGCCGGCTTCCTGGCGGCCCGCTCCCACCGGGTGGTGCCGGTCGCGGCGTGCCCGCTGGCGCATCCGGACGTGGCCGCGGCGGACGTGCCGGGGCGGCGCTGGCCGGGGATGAGCGCCGTGGAGGTCGCCATCGGTGACGCCGGGCCGGCGTTGGTGCTGCCCGAGGCGGGGGCCACGGCCCGGGTGCCGGCCTCCCGGGATCCGCGGGGCCGGGATCCGCGGGGCCGGGATCCGCGGGGCGGGAACCGTCGGGGTCGCGGATCGGGGACGACGCGGACCTGGGTGGAACACCGGGTGAGTCTGCCCGGGGCCGGTGAGCGCGGGTTCCGGGTGAGTCGCGGCGGGTTCTGGCAGGTACATCCGGCGGCCGCGCAGACCCTGGTCGACGCCGTGATCGCCGCGACCCGTCCCGGCCCGGGTGAGCGGGCCCTCGACCTCTACAGCGGAGTGGGTCTGTTCGCGACCGCGCTCGGGGTGGCCGTGGGGTCACGCGGCGGCGTGGTGGCCGTCGAGAGTGACGAAGGGGCGTGCGCCGACGCCCGTCGCAACCTGTACGACCTGCCCCAGGTGGAGATCGTGCGCGACCGGGTGGAGGTGGCGCTGGCCCGGCTGGCCGACCGGGAGCCGACGGACGGCCTCGACCTCGTGGTCCTCGATCCGCCGCGTTCGGGGGCCGGCCGGTCGGTGATGGCCCTGCTGGCCCGGCTGCGGCCGCGCCGGATCGCCTACGTCGCCTGCGACCCGGCGACGCTGGCGCGCGACGTGGCCCTGGCGGCGGCCGACGGCTACCGCCTGACCGCTCTGCGCGCGTTCGATCTGTTTCCCATGACCCACCATGTGGAGTGCCTTGCCACTCTCGAGCCCGCAAGATAGTTTGACATCGAGATAGTTTGATTCGAGACATCACCGATCACCTGACGGACGACGCGAAGGAGCCCGCCGTGACCAGCGTTTCCAGCAAGGACAGCTTCGGAGCCAGGGGCTCCCTCGACGTGGGTGGAACCGCCTACGAGGTGTTTCGCCTGTCGGCCGTGGACGGCGCGGACAAGCTGCCGTTCAGCCTGAAGGTGCTGCTGGAGAACCTGCTGCGCACCGAGGACGGTGCGAACGTCACCGCGGAGCAGATCCGCGCCCTGGCCTCCTGGGACCCGTCGGCCGAGCCGGACACCGAGATCCAGTTCACCCCGGCGCGGGTGGTGATGCAGGACTTCACCGGAGTGCCCTGTGTGGTGGACCTGGCCACGATGCGCGAGGCCGTGGGCGATCTCGGTGGCGACCCGGCGCGGATCAACCCGCTGGCACCCGCCGAGCTGGTGATCGACCATTCGGTCATCGTCGACACGTTCGGCCGGGTCGACGCGCTCGAGCGCAACATGGAGATCGAGTACGAGCGCAACCGCGAGCGATACCAGTTCCTGCGCTGGGGCCAGGGTGCCTTCGACGAGTTCAAGGTGGTGCCGCCGGGCACCGGCATCGTGCATCAGGTCAACATCGAATACCTGGCCCGGGTCGTGATGACCCGTGAGGACGGCGCGGTGATGCGCGCCTACCCCGACACCTGCGTCGGCACCGACTCGCACACCACGATGGTCAACGGGCTGGGCGTGCTCGGGTGGGGCGTCGGCGGCATCGAGGCCGAGGCCGCCATGCTCGGTCAGTCGGTCTCGATGCTCATCCCGCGGGTGGTCGGGTTCAAGCTCGTCGGCTCCATCCCGGCCGGGGCGACCGCGACCGACGTCGTCCTGACGATCACCGAGTTGCTGCGCAAGCACGGCGTGGTGGGCAAGTTCGTCGAGTTCTACGGCGCCGGCGTGGCCGCCGTCCCGCTGCCCAACCGGGCCACGATCGGCAACATGAGCCCGGAGTTCGGCTCCACGTGCGCGATCTTCCCCATCGACGACGTCACCCTGGACTACCTGCGGCTGACGGGGCGCAGCGAGGAGCGGGTGGCCCTGGTCGAGGCCTACGCCCGGGAACAGGGGCTCTGGCACGACTCGGAGCACGAGCCCGCCTACTCGGAGTACCTCGAGCTCGACCTGTCGACCGTGGTGCCCTCCATCGCGGGTCCGAAGCGGCCGCAGGACCGGATCCGGCTCAGCGAGGCGAAGCAGGCCTTCGAGCGGGCGCTGCCGACCTACACCTCGCAGCCGGCCGTGGAGGTGACGGTGGCCGGTGAGGCGGGCGGGTATCCGCTCAAGCACGGCGCGGTCGCCATCGCCTCGATCACCTCGTGCACGAACACATCGAACCCCTCGGTGATGATGGCCGCCGGTCTGCTCGCCAAGAAGGCCGTCGAGAAGGGGCTGGCCGTCAAGCCCTGGGTGAAGACCTCGCTGGCGCCCGGCTCCAAGGTGGCCGCGGACTACTTCGAGCGGGCCGGACTCATGCCCTACCTGGAGAAGCTCGGCTTCCACGTCGTCGGGTACGGGTGCACCACCTGCATCGGCAACTCGGGCCCGCTGCCCGAGGAGGTCTCGAACGCGGTCCGTTCCGCGGACCTGGCCGTGGTCTCGGTGCTGTCGGGCAACCGCAACTTCGAGGGTCGGATCAACCCCGACATCAAGATGAACTACCTGGCCTCGCCGCCTCTGGTGATCGCCTACGCGCTCGCCGGGAGCATGGACGTCGACCTGGACACCGAGCCGCTGGGCACCGGTGCGGACGGCGCTCCGGTGTACCTGCGCGACATCTGGCCGACCCCGGGGGAGGTCGAGCGGGTGATCGCGGACTCGATCACCCGGTCCATGTTCACCTCGGACTACGCCGACGTGTTCGCCGGCGACGCCCGCTGGCAGAACCTGCCCACGCCCACCGGTGACACCTTCGCCTGGGACGACGCCTCGACCTACGTCCGCAAGCCGCCGTACTTCGAGGGCATGGGCGCCGAGCCGGTGCCGGTGAGCGACGTCTCCGGTGCCCGGGTCCTGGTCAGAGTGGGCGACTCGGTGACCACCGACCACATCAGCCCGGCCGGCTCGATCAAGGCCGACAGCCCGGCGGGGGAGTACCTGCGCGCTCATGGCGTCCAGCGGCGTGACTTCAACTCCTACGGTTCGCGCCGCGGCAACCACGAGGTCATGATCCGGGGCACCTTCGCCAACATCCGGCTGCGCAACCTGCTGCTGGACGGCGTCGAGGGCGGCTTCACCCGCGACTTCACCGCCGGCGGCGCCCAGTCGTTCATCTACGACGCGGCCCAGAACTACGCCGCCGCGGGTATCCCGCTGGTGGTGCTGGCCGGCAAGGAGTACGGATCGGGATCGAGCCGCGACTGGGCGGCCAAGGGCACTGCGCTGCTCGGGGTCAGGGCCGTCATCGCCGAGAGCTACGAGCGGATCCACCGGTCCAACCTCATCGGCATGGGCGTGCTGCCGCTGCAGT
>CAYYCE010000199.1:0-5902 GCA_964469635.1 uncultured Kineosporiaceae bacterium | reverse complement strand
GCCGCTTCGACGCCCGCCGGTATCTCCTGGGTGGTGCAGACATGTCGAGGGGGAGGGAGGTGACACCTCATGTCGCACGAAATCACTTTTGCCGAACTGGACGCCCAGACCGTCGAGCTCCTTCCGGAGCGGGCGGCGCTGAGTGGGTGGGGCAGCAAGTGGGCCAGCGTCTACGCCACGAACACGGCTGTGGCCCTCAACGCCGGTTCCTACAAGTCGTTCGCCGGCGCGCACGCCCTGCAGATGGTCAAGGTCATCCAGTGATCGGCCGCCGTGGTCGGCCCGACCGACGCCGCACGCCGGTGTGTGAGCGGTATCGGCCGGGCCGACCCCGGCCTCATGGCCGAGAGGAGGGGAGAACATGAGCCAGCGAGACGTCGGCGCTCACGTCAGGGTCGACCTGGCCGAGATCGACGACCACGTGGTGGAGCTGTTGCCGCACCGGGCCGCCCTGAGCGGTCTGGTGAACATCACAACCGTGGTCCCGATCAATCTCGCCATCGCGGTCAACGCAGCAACCATCGGAAGCAACGCCACCGCGTATGCACTGCAGGGCGTTGTCGCCGTTCGCTAGCGGTGCCCACCGCGAGGCCGCCGTCCGTGGCGGTCAGGTCGTCGTCCCGGGTCCCGCCGGCACGCCGCGGCGAGCCGGGGCGGCGATCGACGTCGCCCTCGGCCCCGTTCGGAACGCGTCAGGGAGGTCCACATGACCGAGCATGTGCTCGTCTCCGCCGGTCCGCAGTGGACGACGTCCGTGCTGCAACGGGTTCCGGGCACCCGGCTGCTGGGCAAGTACGAGGGTGGCGGCTACGTCGAGGACCGGTTCCTGGTGGTCCGCCCCGACGGGCAGCCCGTGCTGCTCACCCGACTCGCCTACCTGGTGGTGCGCTACTGCGACGGGACGTCGATCGCCCGGGTCGTCGCCGACCGCGTCAGCCGGGACTACGGGCGGCGGCTGAGCCCGGAGCTGCTGTCCCGGCTGGTCCGGGAACGCCTGGCCCCCGCGGGGATCGTCCTCGCCCCGCCGCCCGAGGGTCACCGCGGGGACGACGACGAGGCCGCCGATCCGGCCGCGCCCGACGTCCCGCCGTCGGGCGTCCACCCTGTGCTCGCGGCGGCGCCGTCGATGACGACCACCCGCCCCCCCGAAGCGCCACGGGCGGAGCCGCTCCTGGCCGTCACCCTCAGTCAGGCATTCCTGCCGGCGCACGCGGTCCGGCGGGTGGCGGCCTGGCTCGCTCCCCTCTTCCACCCGGCGGCCGTGGCCGCCGTGCTGGCGGCGTTCGCCGCCTGCGACGTGTGGTTGCTGCTCGGGCCCGGGCTGGGCCGGGGGGGCGACGGCGCCG
Source organism: uncultured Kineosporiaceae bacterium (assembly GCA_964469635.1). GTDB lineage: Bacteria > Actinomycetota > Actinomycetes > Actinomycetales > Kineosporiaceae > JADJPO01. Next base: position 4,556 of record CAYYCE010000199.1, on the reverse strand, counting down.
GCGGGCTGCTCGCCGATCCGGCCGATCTGCTCGCCGTCCTCGGTCTGCTGGCGCTCGCGACCCTGATCCACGAACTGGGGCACGCGGCCGGCTGTCGCTTCGGCGGCGGCCGGCCCGGGGCCATCGGAGCCGGGCTCTACCTGTGGTTCCTGGTGTTCTGGACCGACGTCACGGACGCCTACCGGCTCGATCGGCCCGGCCGGTTGCGGACCGATCTGGGGGGCATCTACTTCAACGCCGTGTACGTCGTGCTCGCGACCGCCGGCTACGCGCTCACCGGGTGGGCCCCGCTGGCCGTTTCGGTGATCTTCGTCAATATCATTGCGCTGCAACAGCTCATGCCCATCATTCGGATGGACGGCTACTACATCCTGGGTGACCTGACCGGAGTCCCCAACCTCTTCGGGCTGCTGCTTCCCACGTTGCGCAGCCTGATCCCCGGCCGCCCGGCCGATCCCCGCGTGGCGGGCCTGAGGCCCTGGGTCCGCCGGGTCGTCGTCCTCTGGTCGCTGACCTCCGCCGCCCTGCTCACGCTGGCCCTGGTGCTTCTCGTGCTCGCCGCTCCCATGCTGGCCGGTACCACGTGGCGGCAGATCAGCGACCTGTGGCGGGAGGCCGGAGACAGCCGCACCGTCTCCGGGACGGTGTTCGCATGGATCCTGATCGTGTTCCTGGTACTGCCGTTCGTCGGATTCGCCGCGCTGGTGGTGCGCGCCGCGCGGCGGGTCGCCCGACCCGGTTCGCTCCGGACGGGGGCGAGGATCTCGAAGGGGGAATCGATCGTGAAGCCCAACCCCGCACAACTCGTGGTTGCTCGCGAGCCGTCCCAGGAGGTCCCCTCCGAACAGGCCGAGAGGCCTGTGGTCCCGCCGCTGCCGTCGCCGCCGCGGCTGACCGCCGCCGACTTCACCGAGGACCTGATGCTGCGCGAGCACCGGCGTCCGCCGAGCCGGGGCTGGCGCCGTCAGGTGTTCCTGGCCACCGGCGGCCTGGTGCATCCGGGACCCAGCGCCGCGGAACGGCGCGAGGCCGAGATGATCGCGCGGGTGCGCACCAGGCTGGGGACGCCGCGACGCATCGTCGTCCTGAGCCGCAAGGGTGGGGCGGGCAAGACCACCACGACGCTGATGCTGGGCCACACCCTGGCCATCCATCGCGGCGACCGGGTGGTCGCACTGGACGCCAACCCGGACGCCGGGTCCCTGCCGTACCGGATCGAGCGCGAGTCGAGTGCCACGGTGACCTCGTTGCTGGCCGCCGCGGACCGGCTGAGCAGCTACGCCCAGGTGCGCACCCACACCTCGCAGGCGCCCAGCAGACTCGAGATCGTCGCCTCGGACGACGACCCGAAGATCACCCACGCCCTGGGCAAGGCCGACTTCGCCAAGGTGATCCGGCTGCTGGACCAGCACTACATGCTGATGCTGATGGACACCGGCACCGGAATCCTGGACGACGCCACCCAGGGACTGCTCGAGCAGGCCGACCAGATCGTCGTGGTCATGCCGCCGGCGTTGGACGGCGCCAGGGTCGCGGCGTCCACCCTGGACTGGCTCGACGAGCACGGCTTCCGGGACCTGGTGCGTGGTGCCGTGGCGGTGATCAACGGGGTCCGGACCGAGAACGGCCTGGTGCAACTGGAGGCCATCGAGGATCACTTCCAGGCGCGCTGCGCCGGCGTCGTCCAGATTCCGTGGGACAACGCCCTGGAGGCCGGGGCCAGAACCTCACTGGAGGATTTGAGACCCGTCACCCGCAAGGCCTACCTGGAGCTGGCGGCCCAGGTCGCGGAATGCTTCACCGGCGGTTCGGGGAGGACACGGTGAGCGCCGACACCCGGCGGGGGTCGGGCCGGATGCTCTCGCCGATCCGCGGGCGCTGTCTCGGGCTGGCCTCGGCGGCGGCCGTCACGGCCGCGCTGCTGCCGGGGTTGGTCGGGATCGCCCCCGCCGGGGCCCACGCCCGAGCGGCGGCAGTGCCCGCGGCGGCACCCGGGAAGGTGGCCTCGGCGACCGTGCGCCGGGTGGCGGTGAACGCGGGATCGCGGGTTCACATGACGCGCAACGGCCAGCGCGCCGCGCACGTGACGTTCCGGGTCCGGTCGGCCAACGGCACCGGGATCGTGGCGACCAGCCGCTCCTGGGCACGCGCCTCGTGCCGGAACTGCAGGGCGGTGGCGGTGGCGGTGGAGATCATCGTCGAGGGGCACGTGCCCTACCTGGGCAAGGCCTCGCCGGACGGCCGTCCGGTGGTGGTGCTCAACAACATCGCCGTCGCCGAGGACGTGCCCCGGCACGTACGTCGGGTCTCGAGCGGCCGTGGGCCGCGAGCCGCCGGGTGCTCCTCCTGTTCGGCCCTCGCGATCTCGTACCAGTTCGCCGTCCTGGGCCGGCACCGGCTGCGGCTGACGCCGCGGGCTCGGGCCTCGCTGGCGCGGATCGAGCGGCAGATGCGGGCCGCGGCCATCACCGGGGTGTCCCGCGGGGTGTCCAACGGCCTGATGCAGGCGAGAATGGACCGGTACGCCCGCCAGATCGCCGCGGTCCTGGACAGCGGCGTCGTCCTCTGGCCGCACTGATGAACGAGGAGGAGGGTCCGGAGGTCGCCCTGTTGGTCGTCCGGGCTTGGCGGGATGCACCGGATCTGGACCACGTCCGGGCCCGGATCTGGACCAGCATGCAGCTGCCCGAGCAGCCGTTGCGGGTCCGCGTGGTGGCCTCGATCGAGGAGTTGAACGAGGTGGTGACGCAATGGATGCGCGACCTGCGGCACGGCTGAGCCTCGTCGGCACCTGGAGTGCCGAGATCGCGGGCCGGCTGGTGGACCCGCCCCCGGCCGCGCGCCAGGTGGTCGCCCTGATCGCTGTGCGGGGGCCGCTGTCCCGATCCGATGCGGCCCGGCTGCTCCATCCCGGCTGTGACCCCCGGGTGGCCGCGGCCCGGCTGCGCGACCTGCTGTCGCGCTCGCGCCGGTGGCCGGGACTGGGCGGCCTCGTGGTGGTGACGCCACACCTGGCGCTGGCCGACGGCGTCCGGGTCGACCTGCGCCGCCTGGACGGGATGATCGCCGGGCTGGCTCGGGGACGCGTCGCGGCGCTGGAGGCGTTGCAGGAGTTCCCGGTCGACCCGGAGCTGCTCCCGGGATGGCACCAGGAGTGGGCGGCCGAGGCGCGGGAGTCGTTGAGCCGCAGGCTTTCCCGAGCGCTGTGCCGCTTCTGCGCCCATCGGCTGCAGGCCGGCGATGTGGACAGTGTCCTGTTGGCCGCAGAACAGGCCGGGCGTCTGGACCCGATGGACGAGGTGGCGGCGCGCTGGCAGATCCGGGCCTACCTGCACGGCGGCGACCGGGCGCTGGCCCTGCGCCGGTTCACCGACCTGCACGACCTGCTGGCCGCCGAGCTGGGGGTGGCGCCCGAACCGGCCACGCGCGAACTGCTCCGAGGCCTGCCGACCTCGGCCTGACGGACCTCAGCCGCGCACGGTGACGTAGTGGTTGATGCCCTGAACCTGTCCGGTGTCGACGGTCTGGCCGTCGGTGACCAGGCTGATGTGCGCCGTGGTCGTGCCGCTGCACTTGATCAGCCGACCGGCGCGTTCGCCCCGGGTGTCGGTGACGCTGGCGTTGCCGCATCCGCGGTTCTCGTTGCCGTCGACGACGAGGATCCAGCACGTCGTCGGGTCGGCCCTCACGATCAGGGTCGAGGTGCTGGATCGGCGGGCGCCGCCGTTGCTGCCGCCGATCACACCCGAGACGTCGTTGCTGTCCACGGTCTGCTCCTGCCTCACCACGACGGTGCCACCGCCGCTGCGCACCGTGGAGGTGGAGCGTGAGCGGTCGGTGAAAATCTTGGCCCGGGCCGCGGCCCGACCCGTCGCGAGCGGATCGCTGTTGGTGTACGTGGTGCCGTTGATGCTCTTGCACCCGCCCAGTAGGGGCAGGGTCGCGAGCGCCGCGGCGGCGGCAAGGGCTCGCAAGGACCGCGGTCGCGAGCGGGCGGGGAAGGGCCCTCTCATCGTCATCCCGTCAATCGATGTCGCCCCGGCCGGCGCCGAGGACACACGCTCTGGAGATCACCGTAGCTGTGACTGTGCGCATGTGCATCACGCCACGCGGTCAGGTTTGGGCGATCTCGACGGAACTCACGATCACGAAGCGTCACGGCGAGGGGTGGGTGACCGGTGGGGGATCACGGCTCCGGGACCAGGATCTGACCACGGGCGGCGGCCCGGAGGGTCAACCCGGCCACGCTCGCCACCAGGATAGTGGTCACCGTCAGTAGCATCACCGCGGTGACGTCGTACACCGCGTCGGGCCGCGCTCCGGCCATGGCGATGGCGGCCGCGGTGGCCGCCGCCAGGGGGGAGGAGTAGGCCCAGTAGGGCAGGGCGGACGGGACGGCGCGACGAAGATCGCCAGGGTGGGCAGCAGCTTGGCCGGCAGCGGATGGTCGTACAGCAGCACCCGGTGCAGCAGCAGCGGGAGCAGCGCGAGCCAGAACACCATGCCGACCCCGAAGGCGAACCGCGGGGCTTCCGCCTTCGCTTTCATTTGCAGCC
>CAYYCE010000198.1:0-5920 GCA_964469635.1 uncultured Kineosporiaceae bacterium | reverse complement strand
CGACGAGACCACCACGATCTTCAACAAGCCCAAGCAGAGGGCCACCGAGGACTACATCTCCGGCCGCTTCGGCTGAGGAGCACGCTCTCTCGAACAGGTGCTCGAGTGGACCATGGATGGCTCCGCGGCCCTTCCGAGGCGAGACCCTCGGTCGCTGGGCCCACCAGCGGGCGCGGCTTCAGACCCCGCCGAGTTCCACCAGGCGCACCAGCAGTGCGGCGACGGCGAAGGTCACCACCGGAGTGAGCACCCAGGCCGCGAGGATCCGCCGCACCGTGCCCCACCGGATGGCGCGCAACCCGCGGGTGGCCCCGGCGCCCATGATCGCCGTGGTCACGGTGTGGGTGCTCGACACCGGGGCCCCCAGCAGCCCGGCGCCGTACAGCACCATCGAGGCCACCGACTCGGCCGCGAACCCGGTCACCGGAGTCATCCGCACCACGCGCCGGGACAGGGTGCGGATGATCCGCCGTCCTCCGGCGAGCGTCCCCAGGCCGAGGGCCAGGGACACCGTCCACCGGATCCACAGCGGCACGCCCCCCGCTGCGCCCGAGCCCACCGCGAGCGCGAGCACGCCCATGGTCTTCTGGCCGTCCTGCAGACCGTGACCGACCGACATCGTCGCCGCCGTCACCGACTGGGCCATCCGGAATCCCCTGATCGCCGGCTCGTGGGCCGCATCCCGGAACGCCCGCAGCAGCACCGCCATCACCAGCCAGGCCCCCACGAAACCCACGATCGGAGAGATCAGCATCGGCAGGGCCACACCCCACACCAGCAGGCTCCGGTCCACCGAGGCGCCCGAGGCGACCCCGGCGCCGGCCAGTGCCCCGATCAGAGCGTGCGTGGACGACGACGGGATGCCCTGCCACCAGGTGAGCAGGTTCCAGCCGAGACCGGCCAGCAGCGCCGCGAGCACCATGGCGGAGCCCGGCGCGTCGACCGGGGACGTGAACAACCCGCGCCCGAACGTCTGGGCGATGCCCACCCCGAGCAGGGCTCCGACGACGTTCAGGACCGCGGACATCGGCAGCGCCGCCCTGGGAGTGAGCGCCCCGGTGCTCAGCGAGGTGGCCACCGCGTTGGCCGCGTCGTGCATGCCGTTCACCCAGGCGAAGCCCAACCCGGCGGCGACCACCAGGACGAGCACGGTGGAATCCACCGTCAGCTCTCCGTGACCACGACGGTCTGCAGCGCATCGCCCAGCGCGTCGAGTGCCTCCACGACCCGGTGCAGTGCGCCGACCGCCTCGAGATAGCGGGCCAGCTGGGCCGGGTCGCCGACCGATGAGGTGACGTCGAGCAGCAGCCGACGATGCACCTGGCCGGCCTGCTTGATCAGACCGGTCAGGTCGACCCAGGAACCGGCCACGGTGCCGGGGTCGCCCAGGCGCGGCACGGCGTCCGCCACCAGGTCGCAGGACCGCACCACGAGCTGGACCAGATCCGCGGCCCGCGGCGGCAGGTCGCCTATCCGCAGCACCTCGACGGTGTCCCCGGTGGCCTCCAGCCGGGCCGTCGCCCGGCGGATCGACCACGCGACCCGGAACACGTCCGCACGGTCGAAGGGGGTGACGAAGGACGCTGCCAGGCCGCGCAGGACCGCGTGCGCCGACGCCTCGGCCTCGCGGTCGAGCTCCCGCAGCCGCCGGACACTGTCGGCCCGGGCCTCGGGGTCGCTGTCGAGGGCCGCGGCCAGTTGCTTCGCCGCGGCCGCCAGGTGCCCGGCCGACCGCGCCAGGGCCTCCCCCAGACTGGATTCGTCGCGTCGCAGCCGGAGCCTCACGGCTGCGAAACTACCGGGCCGGGGTGGTGGGAACGGCGGTGGGTGGCGAAGTCGCCCCGTGCGCCGTGCCCGGCGACGCGGAGGAGTCGCCCGACAGCGTGCCGGACGTCACACCGGACGACGTCGCCGGCGACGGCGAGGCGCCGTCCGGCCCGTCGGGTTCGGGGGCCGGCACGATGGTGCGCTCCACCGACGCGGAGGCGAATCCGAACCCGCCGACGGTGACCTCGTCGTAGGCGACGACCTGTCCGGCCCGATCTCCCGATCGCGCCACGTGGAGCAGGGTGGCCTCGAGCGGAAGCGGGTTGCCCTCCAGGATGTCCTGGAAGTCCGCGGAGATCCCCGCGCCACCCGTCGACCCCTCGCGCATCACCCAGGTCCCGGTGTCCTTGTCCACGGTGATGTCGCGGCTGTGGAAGTGCCCGTCGAGCACCAGCGGCACCGTGCCCAGCAACGGCGCGGTGGCATAGGGCTCGTGCACCGCCGCGATCATCACCGGCTTGTCGGGGTGGGCCCGGTTCCACGCGGAGATCACCCCGGCGAGTCGCGCCCCGGCCCGCAGCTGTGGATCGGGCGACCGCGCGTCGGCCTGCGGTCCGCCCTCGGCCAGGGGGGACGAGGACGGCGTGGGAAAGGGCTGACCGGCGAGCGGATCGGGGGTGAAGACCGGATCGCCGATCCCGGCGATGACCAGGCCGTCGACCTGGGCCACGGTGCCGTCGAGCACCTGGGCGTTCGGGAAACCGTCGATCAGGGCCTGGGTCCGGCGCGAATCGTGATTGCCGCGCACGAACACGTAGGGGACGCCGAGTTGGCCGATCCACGACAGGGTCGAGGACTCCACGTCACTCCCCCACGTCGTGATGTCGCCGGTGTCGACCACGACGTCGACGTGGAACTCGCGCACCAGACAGGTCGAAACCGATCGGGTTGAGATGCAGGTCGCTGACGTGCAGCACGGTCACCACGTCGCCGTCCACGCCCGAGGCGGGCACCACGGGCAGTTGGCCGCTCATGGCGTACAGCGTGGTCACCGCCTGCACGATGTCGCCGACCCCCGAGCGATAACTCTCCAGCCGGTCGAGCACGCTGCCGGTCTGCCCGGCGACGTAGGGGGCCTGGCTGAGCAGGCCGGTGAAGCGGGGTTGGGCGAACCGCTCGGGGGCGAAGGTCAGCACGGTGGCGCCCGTCAGGGCCCCCAGCATCCCGACCACGGTGGCCACCACCACGGCGGTGCGCCGCCACCGGCGCCGATACACCAGCACCGCCAGTGCCCCGGCCCCCAGCAGCGAGGAGCCCGCGGCGTACAGGGCCGCCCGGATCGTCGCATCGCGCAGCGACTGCGGCGCACTCGCCTCGAGGGTCCGCAGGGCCGCGGGCGACCCCAGCAGAGTGCGAGCCGCCGTCAGGTCGACCGTCTTCACACTGGCCTGCACGGTGACCGGCGTCGAGTGCGTGTCGAAGACCACCTCACCGGCGGGGGGCAGCAGCAGCCGGACACCGCCGTCGACCTCGGGCCGGACCCGAACCTCGGCCTCCAGCGGACCGACCTGGGTGCTGACGGGCGGTGCCAGCGCCGCCCCGATCGCCGAGCCGAGGAGCATCACCAGGACCATGCCCAGCGCGCGCAGCGCCTGGGTCCGGGCCCTGGACCGGGCCACGGCCCGCGAAAGCGCCCTGCCCGCCCCGCCGCGATCGGCCGGGCGGTCCTCGGCGGTCTCGTCCGACCTCTCGGGGGGGGCTTCGTTCATGGCGGGCCAATTTCCGTGAGTCTCCCGTGAGACCGCCGCCCCGGCACGAGGCCGGGGCGGCGAGCCGCACTGCGAGACGTCGCATCGGGAGCACCTCTCGGTGCAACGGCCGCTCGAAGCGGCTTTTCATGGGACCCGGGGCTACCGCGACCCGACGCCTGGTGAGACCCCCGAAGGAGTGTCACCGGTGATGACCAACGCAGTCACCGTCGTCCATCTTCCCGGACTCCTGAAGACTTCGACAACCTCGCCACCCGATCAGTGCAGACCCTCCTGACGCCAGCGCGCGGCCGCGAGCTCGAGCTGCACGCCGGTCCGCTGCAGATCGCCCGCGCGGCGGGTGAGGCCTGCCGCGGGTGAGAGCGGGGTCTCGGACGCCGCGGCGCCCTCGGGGTCGTCCGCCGGGTCCGGCACCGAATCGTCGAGGCCGTCGGCCATGACGGCCCACCCGATGGCGACCACCCGGCAGAAGGCCGCGGCCCGTTCCAGGGCGACCCCCAGGTCGCTCGTGAAGGCTCCGGCCAGGACGTCGTCCGCCAGCGCGCGGACCTCCCCCGGCCCGGGCGGCTCACCGACGCCGGCCACCACCTCGTGCACCGGCGCCCGGTACCTGCCGATCTCGAACGCCCGGGCCATGTCGGCGGGATCGCGCCGGACCCCGGCGCGCAGCGCGTAGAGCCGCCACAGCGCCCCCGGCAGGGTGTCGGCGGGACGATCGGACCACAGCCGGGCGATCTCGTCGATGCCGTGCTCGTCGGCCAGCGCCACCAGACGGGCGGTGCGCTCCTCGTCGCCGTCACGGCCGTGAGCCACCAGGGCCTCAGCGGTGGCGTGGGCGGCCTCGATCCGCTGCGCAGGATCGGGCGAACTGGCGTGGGCGTGGGAGTCCGCCGCGCCGGGCCGCAGGAAGGCCGGACGGCGCGGCCGCTCGGGGGGCCGGCTCGGACTCATCCCGTCATGGTGACATCGCCGGGGCGGTTCGCGCACGACCCGTCGCCGCGCCGATTCGGTCCGTCCGGCCGAACGCGGCACCGGCGGGTGGGACGTGCGTCATCGCACGGCCCACCCGCCGGTGGCGGGAGGGACGGTTCAGGCCTTGGCAGTGGCGCGGGAACCGCTCCGCGTCCGCGCCGAGGAGGTGGCGGGACGACGGGGTGCCGGCACCGCGCCCGTGGCCGGGCCCGAGGGCCGCTTGGCGGCCGATCGCGCCGGGGTCCGCTTGGCTGCGGGCTTGACGATCCGCTGCGCCGGGGTCCGCTTCGCGGCGGTGCGCTTGGCGGCCGAGCCCTTGGCGACGGTCCGCTTCGCGGCGGTCCGCTTGGCAGCGGCCCCCTGGGCGACGGTCCGCTTGGCGGACGTGCGCTTCGCGGCCGAGATCCTCGCGGTGCTCTTGGCGGTGCTCTTGGCGGCGGACTTCGGTCGGGCGGCCGTCTTCGGCTTGGCGGCCGTCTTCGGCTTCGAGACCGTCTTCGGCTTCGAGACCGTCTTGGGCTTCGAGACCGTCTTCGGCTTCGAGACCGTCTTCGGCCTCGAGACCGTCTTCGGCTTCGCGGCGGCCTTGGCGGGAGCCTTGGCCGAGGCCTTGGCGGGCATCGTCCGGCCCATCGCCTTGGTGGTGTCCTCCAGCACGGCCACGACCGCGTGCCTGCGGATCGCAGTGATCCCGGCCATCGCGGCGGCCTTGGTGGCATACGCCTGGGAGGCCGCCACCACCTTGCCGGCGGCAGTGGACAGGGTGAACCGGAAGGTCCCGGACTTGTCCTTGCGGATGGTGAACTTCGCGGGCATTGTGCCTCCGATGTCAGGCGATCGGTGATCGCCGTGTGATGTCTTCGGCAGTCCTCGCCGAAGGTGCGCCGGACTCGGCGCGTTCCCCTGGGCGCCGACCGGCGGCGCGAGCCGTGGTCATGCCCATGGGGGGTCCTCGAGGTGCTCGTCCATCTCCCCGCCGGCGCGGCACTCGCCGCTGCGGTATTCCGCGGGCATCGTGGGGTAGACGGTGAGCAGGTAGCGGCGCGCCAACGAGCGCGCCTCGTCGTCGGTCGCGCCCAGCAGCACGGCCGTCCGGTGATCCCGTTGCAGCGCGGCACACTCGGCCAGCGCCTCGTTCGTGAGCCCCTTCATGTGCATCGCCTCATGCGAGAGCACGTGGACGGCGATCACCTGGTCCTCGGACGGCGAGCCGTGGTCGGAGCGCACCCAGGACGCCAGGTCCTGACACGTGTCGTAGGTGATCACGGCGTGCCGCTCGGGGACGCCGTCCGCGCCGAACCGCACGTAGCCCCGCTCGGGGTGCGCCTCCAGCCACATCTCGGGGAACAACATGTGAGCCGTGGTCTGCAGCGGATGGGAGCCGGGCACCCAGTGCGACAGCGTCAGTGTCT
>CAYYCE010000197.1:0-5926 GCA_964469635.1 uncultured Kineosporiaceae bacterium | reverse complement strand
TGCTCTCAGGTCCAGCACGTAGGCCACGCCGCCGGACATGCCCGCCGCGAAGTTGCGGCCGGTCCGGCCGAGCACCACGACGGTGCCGCCGGTCATGTACTCACACCCGTGGTCACCCACGCCCTCGACGACGGCCGTGGCCCCCGAGTTGCGGACGCAGAACCGCTCGCCCACCTGGCCGCGCACGAACAGCTCACCCGCAGTGGCACCGTAGGCGATCACGTTGCCGGCGATGATGTTGTGCTCGGCCACGAACGGGGCCGCGTGGTCCGGCCGCACCACGATCCGTCCACCGGACAGCCCCTTGGCGAGGTAGTCGTTGGCATCGCCCATCAGGCGCATGGTCACCCCGCTCGGCAGGAATGCCCCGAAGGACTGTCCCGCCGATCCCGTCAGCGTGATGTCGATGGTGTTCTCGGGCAGCCCCTCCGCCCCGAAACGGGAGGTCACCTCGTGTCCGAGCATGGTGCCGACGGTGCGGTTGACGTTGCGCACCGGGACCTCGAAGCTGACGGCTTCGCCACGTTCGAGAGCGTCCTGGGAGAACTCGATCAACATGTGGTCCAGGGCCTTCACCAGCCCGTGGTCCTGTTCCGTGACGCACCGACGGGCCATGTGGGCGAACGCGGCCGGCGGCGTGACGTCGGCCAGGATCGGCGTGAGGTCGAGCCCGCCGGCCTTCCAGTGGCCGATGGCCGCCTCGGTGTCCAGCAGGTCGCTGCGGCCGATGGCCTCGTCCAGACTGCGCAGCCCGAGGGCCGCCAGGTACTCGCGGACCTCCTGGGCGATGTACTCGAAAAATGTCACCACGAACTCCGGCCTGCCGCTGAACCGGGCCCGCAGCTCGGGGTTCTGGGTGGCCACGCCCACGGGGCAGGTGTCCAGGTGACAGACCCGCATCATGACGCAGCCGGAGACCACCAGCGGCGCCGTGGCGAAGCCGTACTCCTCGGCGCCCAGCAGCGCCGCGATCACCACGTCGCGACCGGTCTTGAGCTGGCCGTCGGTCTGCACCACGATCCGGTCGCGCAGCCCGTTGAGCACCAACGTCTGCTGGGTCTCGGCCAGGCCGAGCTCCCAGGGGCCACCGGCATGTTTGAGCGAGGTCAACGGGCTGGCACCGGTGCCGCCGTCATGACCGGAGATCAGGACGACGTCCGCGTGCGCCTTGCTCACCCCGGCGGCCACCGTGCCGACGCCGACCTCGGCGACGAGCTTGACGTGCACCCGCGCCGAGGGGTTGGAGTTCTTGAGGTCGTGGATGAGCTGCGCCAGGTCCTCGATCGAGTAGATGTCGTGGTGCGGCGGCGGCGAGATCAGACCGACGCCGGGGGTGGAGTGCCGGGTGCGCGCCACCCACGGGTAGACCTTGGGTCCCGGAAGCTGGCCGCCCTCACCCGGCTTGGCCCCCTGGGCCATCTTGATCTGCAGGTCGTCGGCATGGGACAGGTACATGCTCGTGACGCCGAACCGGCCGGAGGCGACCTGCTTGATCGAACTGCGCCGCCGAGGGTCGAGCAGCCGGTCGACGTCCTCGCCGCCCTCACCGGTGTTGGACTTGGCGCCGATGGAGTTCATGGCGATGGCGAGCGTCTCGTGGGCCTCGCGCGAGATCGAGCCGTAGGACATCGCCCCGGTGGAGAACCGGCGCATGATCGACTCGATCGACTCGACCTCCTCGATGGGCACCGGGGCTAGCTCACCCTCCTTGAACCGGAACAGCCCGCGCAGCGTCATCAGCCGCTGCGACTGCTCGTCGACGCGGGAGGTGTACTGCCGGAACACGTCGAAACGGCGCGCCCGGGTCGCGTGCTGCAACCGGAACACGGTCTCGGGTTCGAACAGGTGGGGCTCGCCCTCGCGGCGCCACTGGTACTCGCCGCCGGTCTCCAGTCGGCGATGCGGGTTGCGCAGACGGTCGCGCGGATACGCCTTGGCGTGCCGCCGGGCCACCTCCTCGGCCAGCACCCCCAGATCGATGCCACCCAGTCGCGAGGTGGTGCCGGGGAAGTAGTTCGCGACCAGTTCGCCGCCCAGGCCGATGGCCTCGAACACCTGGGCGCCGCCGTAGGAGGACACCGTCGAGATGCCCATCTTGCTCATCACCTTGAGCACGCCCTTGCCGAGCGCCTTGATGAGGTTGCGCACGGCCTTGTCGGGCGAGACTCCGGTGATCACCCCGGAGCGCGCCAGGTTCTCCACCGACTCCATGGCCAGGTACGGGTTGACCGCTGCGGCGCCGTAACCGATGAGCAGCGCGACGTGGTGAACCTCCCGGACGTCGCCGGCCTCGACGATGAGGCCGATCCGGGTGCGGGTCTTCTCACGGATCGTGTGGTGGTGCACCGCGCTGGTCAGCAGCAGCGAGGGGATCGGCGCCTGATCGGCGTGGGAGTCCCGGTCGGACAGCACGACGAACCGGGCGCCCTTGGCGATGGCGGCCGAGACCTCCGCCCGGATCTGCTCCAACCGGCGCTCGAGCCCGGCCCCGCCCTCGGCCACGGGGTACAGCCCCTTGATGATGACGGTGGCGTAGCCGGGCAGATCGCCGTCCGCGTTGATGTGGACGATCTTGGCCAGCTCGTCGTTGTCGATCACCGGGAAGTCGAGCACCAGCTGGCGGCAGTGGGCCGGCGTCGCCGAGAGCAGGTTGCCCTCGGGCCCCATGGACGTCGACAGCGCGGTGACCAGCTCCTCACGGATGGCGTCCAGCGGCGGGTTGGTCACCTGGGCGAACAACTGGCTGAAGTAGTCGAACAACAGGCGCGGCCGGTTCGACAGGACCGCGATCGGCGAGTCGGTGCCCATCGAGCCGATCGGCTCGATGCCGGCGCGGGCCATCGGCGCGAGCAGGATGCGCAGCTCCTCATCGGTGTAGCCGAAGACCTGCTGTCGACGGGTGACCGAGGCGGGCGTGTGCAGGATGTGCTCGCGCTCGGGCAGGTCGTGCAGGAAGATCCGCCCGGCGTGCAGCCAGTCGTCGTAGGGGTGCTGACCGGCCAGCTCGCCCTTGATCTCCTCGTCGTCGACGATCCTGCCGTGGTCGGTGTCGACGAGGAACATCCGGCCGGGCTGCAGCCGCCCCTTGCGGACGACGCGGGCGGGGTCGATGTCGAGCACGCCCACCTCACTGGCGAGCACCACGAGTCCGTCCTCGGTGACCCAGTAGCGGGCGGGGCGCAGGCCGTTGCGGTCCAGGACCGCGCCGATGAGCGTGCCGTCGGTGAAGGACACGCACGCGGGTCCGTCCCAGGGCTCCATGAACATGGAGTGGAACTCGTAGAACGCCCGCCGGGCCGGGTCCATCTCGGCGTGGTTCTCCCACGCCTCCGGGATCATCATCAGGACCGCGTGCGGCAGGCTCCGTCCGCCCAGGTGCAGCAGCTCGAGAACCTCGTCGAAGGTGGCCGAGTCGCTCCCTCCGTCGGTGCAGATCGGGAACAGCCGCTCGAGGTCGCCCGGGATGACGTCGCTGGCCAGCAGGCTCTCCCGCGCGTGCATCCAGTTGCGGTTGCCCTTGACCGTGTTGATCTCGCCGTTGTGGGCGAGCGTCCGGAAGGGGTGGGCGAGCGGCCACGACGGGAAGGTGTTGGTGGAGAACCGGGAGTGCACGATCGCCAGCTCGGTGGTGAACCGGCGGTCCGACAGATCCGGGAAGAACGGCTCCAACTGGCCGGTGGTGAGCATCCCCTTGTAGACCAGGGTGCGCGCCGACAGCGAGGGGAAGTAGACCTTGGCCTCGTGTTCGGCCCGCTTGCGCAGGCAGAACACCATCCTTTCCAGCGCCGTGCCGACCACCCGGCCGCGGGCGGAGGCGACGAACACCTGGCGGAACCGCGGCTGACACGCCCGCGCGGTCTCTCCCACCAGCCCGGGGGTGATCGGCACGTCGCGCCAGCCGAGGACGACCAGACCCTCCTCGGCGGCGATCGACTCGATCGTCTCCTGGGCCTGCGACGCGCCGGCGTCGTCGTCCGGCAGGAACCCGATGCCGACGGCGTAGCCGCCGGCATCGGGCAGCGCGAAGTCGACGACCTCGCGCAGGAACGCGTCCGGGATCTGCGTCAGGATGCCGGCGCCGTCCCCGGTGTCCACCTCCGCGCCGACGGCACCGCGGTGGTCCAGGTTGCGCAACGCGGTGAGGGCGTGCTCGACGATGTCGTGACCGGCTTCACCCCGCATGGTCGCGACGAACGCCACCCCACAGGCGTCGTGCTCGAAGGCTCCGTCGTAGAGACCCGCCGAGTCCGGCTGGGTGGAGAACAGCGGGGAAGGCACGTTCATGCGATCACCTCGTCGTCCGGTGCGCAGACGCGCAGCAGTGATCGTGCGCGGTGGCGCACTCGGGACAGGGTTGGGACGCCGATGGCCCGCGGGTGTCCGGATACTCTAGCCGCTGGCGACCCGCTCGACCACGCTCTCCCGCCCGGGACGTCGTCGCGCGGAGATCACAAAATAGGCCATCGCCCCGGCGAAGACCAGCAGCGACGTCCACACGTTCAGGCGCAGACCGAGGATGTGTTCGGCCTGGTCGATGCGCAGCAACTCGATCCAGAACCGCCCCGCGGTGTAGAGCGCGACATAGAGGGCGAAGAGCCGTCCGTGACCGACTCGCCACCGTCGATCGACCCAGACCAGGGCCAGGCACACCCCGACATCCCACAGCAGTTCGTACAGAAAGGTCGGGTGGTAGGTCCCCGGGAGCAGGGCCGGGGCGCCGTCCGACCCCGTCACGGCCCGGCCGGCGGTCTCGTCCCACCGGTGGACGCGCAGGCCCCACGGCAGCGTCGTCAGCGACCCGTACAGCTCGTTGTTGAACCAGTTCCCGAGGCGTCCGATCCCCTGGGCGAGGACGATGCCCGGCGCGATGGCGTCGGCCAGCGGCGGCAGGGCGATCCCGGAGCGCCGAGCCCCGATCCAGCCGCCGAGGGCCCCCATCGCGACGGCGCCCCAGATCCCCAGGCCGCCCTCCCAGATCCGCAGCGCGCGCCAGGGGTCGCCGTCCGGCCCGAAGTAGGCGGACCAGGTGGTGACGACGTGGTACAGCCGCCCTCCGATCACGCCGAACGGCACCATCCATACCGAGAGGTCCATCACGGCCCCGGGGCGTCCGCCGCGGGCCTGGTAGCGCCGCTCACCCATCCAGATCGCCACGGCGATACCCACCAGGATGCACAGCGCATAGGCCCGGATCGGGAACGGGCCCAGGTGCCAGACCCCCTGGTCCGGGCTGGGGATGGACGCCGGCAGTCCCGTGACGGTCATCGGCGACCCGCCGCACCGATCACGTGGACCGACCCTCGCGCACTCCCGCGGCGAGTTCCTCGGCCAGGGCCCGGACCGCAACCACGCCCTCGGCCGGCGAAGGCGCCTCGGCGAGCGCCCTGACGAAGGCCGTGCCCACGATCACACCGTCGGCGTAGCCGGCCACCTCGGCGGCCTGCGCCCGCGTCGAGACCCCGAGCCCGACGCACACCCGCTCCGCCCCGGCCTCGCGGGTGCGCTCGACGAGCGCCCGCGCGCTGCTCGAGACCTCGGAGCGGATCCCGGTGACGCCCATGGTGGAGGCCGCGTAGACCCAGCCCCGGCAGGCGGCCGCGGTGGCGCGCAGCCGGGACGGCGTCGAGGACGGCGCCACCAGGAAGACCCGCTCCAGGCGGTACTCGTCGCTTGCGGCGAACCACTCGGCCGCCTCATCGGGGATCAGGTCGGGGGTGATGATCCCCGATCCCCCGGCGCCGGCGAGGTCCTTCGCGAAGGCCGCCACGCCGTAGCGGTCCACGAGGTTCCAATAGGACATCACCATCGCACCGGAGCCCGACGCGGCGACGCGCTCCACCACGCCGAACAGGTCGGTGGTCCGGGTGCCGGCCCGCAGCGCGGCGTCCACGGCAGTCTGGATCACCGGCCCGTCCATGAGCGGGTC